>JAYVXL010000970.1:0-2883 GCA_043785185.1 Myxococcales bacterium | reverse complement strand
CGGCGAGCGCGAAGGTGAGCACGAGCCCGGTCGCGCGTCGCACGAGGCGACGCAGCGCGAGGGACAGGTGGACGAGGCGGTCCATCGAACCAGCGAGTAGCAGCATGCCCCGCGGGCGGCCAAAAAAGCGCAGGGTTCCGCGCGGAAAGAGGTATGACACGGTGTGTGAGCTTCGCCGAGCGCGGCAAGCGGCTCCTCGCGAGGCTCGGCCTCGACGGGGCGCCTGTGACGGCGTCGCTCTTCGTGGCGAACGTCGTCGTGTTCGCCGTCCAGGTCGCGTACCTGCAGGCGACGCGCCTGCCGCCCGCGCTGCGCACCGAGGAGGCCGAGCTCGGTCGCCTCCAGCGCGCGTACCTCGCCTTCGGCGCCAACTACGCGCCGTTCGTCTTCGGCGAGCTGCGCCTGGAGACGCTGCTCACGTCGTGCTTCGTCCACTTCTCGGTGCTGCACATCGCGCTCAACATGGCCGCGCTCGCGCAGATGGGCGGCGTCGTGGAGCGGACGGTCGGCCACGCGCGCCTCGCGACGATGTACGTCGTGAGCGGGATCGCCGGCGCAGGAGCGAGCGCGGCGTGGGGATGGCTCGCGACGGAGCCCGAGCGGCTGAGCGCGGGCGCGTCGGGCGCCATCTGCGGCGTGCTCGGCGCGGCGCTCGTCCTTGGCGTCCGGATCCAGGGCATGCGCGGCCCGATCGTCCGGCAGATGTTCCTTTGGCTCACGCTCACCATCGGGCTCGGGTTCTTCATCGGCTCCGACAACGCGGCGCACGTCGCCGGGACGGCCGCGGGCGCGGCGTTCGCGATTTTGTGGCGCCCAGGCGTCGTCTACTCGCCCCTCGTCGCGCGCGCGCTCGTGCTGATGTCGCTCGGGCTGGTGCCCGCGGCGTGGCTCACCGTCCTCGCGCATGATCTGCGCGATCCGTGGGCAACGCTCGGCGTCCCCGCGCGCATCGCGCTCGCGCGGCTCGCGCTCGACCAGGCGAGCTGCGCGGACGCGCTCCGCGCGACCGCCCGCGCGGCGGACATCGCCCCGCGCTCGGCCGCGGTGAGGGACCTGAAGCAGCGAATCGTCGTGGGGTGCCGACCGTCCGAGACGAGGTAGCCGCGTCGCTACTTCGTGGTCGCGATCGCGGCGACCGTGGCGCCGGTCGTGCTGGCCACGTCTTCTGCGGCGCTCCACGCGCCGCCGCTCAAACGAACGACCTTCACGCCGCTGCCGGACGCCGGGAGCGCGGCGATCGCGTCGTCGCCGCACGCGCCGGGCGCGACGACCGGGAGGCCCGAGAGCGCGACGCCGCCGCCGAGGTTCACGGCCGGCAGCACCCAATTGGTGCCGTCGAACGTCACCGCGTAGCCCTTGCCGTCCGAGCCCTGGAAGACGATGACCGCCTTGCCCCCGCCGAGGGGCGCGGCCGCGACCGGGACACCGGTGCCCGTGAAGAGCGTCGCGTCGATGGCGCCGCGGTCGGTCCACACCCCGCTGGCGCGCGTCGCCCAGCTCACCTTGAAGTCGCCGGAGTGAACGTAGACGACCATCGCGTCGTTGGCGCCGGAGGTCGCGATGACGGCGGGCACGAGGGTCTGGGTCTGCGCCGCGCCGATCTGCGCGGCCGAGCCGGCGGCGAGGCCTTCGGCGTACAAGTTCGTGTTGTTGCCGCCCGCGTGCGCCATCAGCGCCGCGCCGCCGACGCCCGCGAGGCCGACGGCGGTGGGGCCGAAGCTCTGCGCGGCGGAGCCTCCGACCGCGCCGTTCGCCGCGTCCCACGCGTTCGAGATGTACTTGCCGAAGTAGTACTTTCCATCGAGGCCGCGGTAGACCAGATCCACCTCCGTCGCGCTCACCGTCGCGAGCGCGGGCGCGCCGGTCGCGGCGCCGATCGGCGCGAGGCCGCTCCACGTGCCGCCGGTCCACTTCGTAAACTGGATGGCGTCGCTCGCGCCGACGATCGTGCCGACGAAGCCGCCGCCGAACGCGACGAGCTGCGCGCCGCCGCGGTAGGTGCCGCTGACCGTCGTGGTCGTGAAGCCGCCAGTGCCGGTGGCGGCGGACTCGTAGAGGCTCGTCGCGCTGGCCGAGAGCACGGCGGTCGTGTCGGTGCAGCCGCCGCCGGAGTCTTGGCCGCCCGAGTCTTGACCCGCGTCTTGGGCGCCCGAGTCCTGCCCGCCCGAGTCCTGACCGCCATCGGACGGCGGAGGCGGCGGAGGCGGCGGAGGCGGGAGGGCGCCGTCGCCGCGCGCCGCGCCGTCTCCCTGCGTGAGGCCGCCGTCGAGGCGCCCGCCGCCGTCGCCTGCGCCGCCCTCGTTCGCGCCGAAGACCGGGCCGTGGGCCTGGTCGTCGCTGCCGGAGGCGGTGCACGCGGCAACCGCAAAAAACAAGGCGATTGGAGCGAACCTCAGGGATGAGTTACGCATGACGTCCCGCAATGTAGCAGGGACGCCCGCGGCCGCCAGTCGTGGCCGTCTCAGGCGATGAGATCGCGGTAACGGGCCGTCGCGGCGTAAAGCTCGGCGAGCGCCGCCCGCACGGCGCGCCCGGTCTTCGCGCGGGCGCGCACGACCGCGCGCGGCACCTCGAGCGCGAGGAGCGTCTCGAGCGGCACGCGCGGGTGGTGTCCCCCCTCCTGCCCCGCCGCGAGCGCGGCCTGCGGCGCGGCGCCGAGGAGGAACGGGACGAGGAACGCGAGATCGTCGCCCGCGCGCGGGCGCAGGACGTAGAACTCGGTCGAGCACACGAGCGCGGACGGGCCACAGGAGCGCATCGCCGACGGGTGGGCGAGCGCGATCTGCCGGAGGTACGGGCGAAGGCGGGAGACGAGCAAGTCCCCCTCGCGGACGCGCTTCTTCGGGCTCGTCGCCGGCGCGGACGCGTGCGCCGCGCGCGCGG
>JAYVXL010000969.1:0-2883 GCA_043785185.1 Myxococcales bacterium | reverse complement strand
CGAGCACGTCCCCGGGGTGCTCGCCGGGCTGCTCCGCTGAAACTCGTGAGCTAGCTAACGACCTGCGCAAGTTGCGCAACTCGTTAGCTAGCTAACCGATTTCCGACGCGTCCCCGTGCGCCCACGCCCCGACCTCCGTCGGACACACGCGCCGCGCTCCCGCGCCAAAAAAATCAACGAATTCAACTCGTCGTTCGTGGCACCGCCATTGCTGAAGTCCCTGTTCGGAGGACGACAATGCCCGCTTCGAACGGCCTTACGAACCCGACCGCCCGCCCTCGCCGCGAACCGGTGATCGCCCACGACCTCGCCGCCCTGCGCGCCGGCCTCGTCGCGATGATGCCCGAGCTGCGCGGCCGCGCCCTGCGCCTCGCCCAGAACGGCGCGACGGCCGACGACCTCGTGCAGGACACGATCGAGCGCGCGCTGAAGTTCGCGGACCAGTACGAGCGCGGCACGAACCTGCGCGCCTGGGTACAGCAGATCCTCTTCAGCGTCTTCGTGACGCGTTACCGCCGCTCGCGCCGCGAGCGCAACGCGCTGCGCGTCCTCGCCGTCGACCCGTGCGCGTGGACGACGCCCGAGCGCTTCGCGCCGCCGGACGCGAGCGCGCCGCTCACGCCGCGCACCCAAGAGCGCCTCGACGCGTTGCCGCCGGGCTTTCGCTCGGTCGTCACGCTCGTGGATCTCGAGCAGCTGTCCTACCGCGAGGCCGCGAGCGAGCTCGGTCTTCCTGTCGGCACCGTCATGAGCCGCCTCCACCGTGGGCGGAAGATGCTCGCGAGCAAGATGGCCGAAGCGGCCTGATCGGTCGCGGGCGAGCGCGTCAGCCCCCGCGCGGCGCCCACGGCACGTCGGCGACGCCGGCCTCCTTGTTGGCCTTGCGCGCGAGGACGAAGAGCAGATCGCTCAGACGGTTCAGATAAATCACCAGCTCGCCGCGCGCCTTCGCGTCCGGCAGGGCGAGCACGAGCCGCTCCGCGCGACGGCACACCGTTCGCGCGAGATGGAGCGCCGCTGCGCCCGCCGAGCCGCCCGGAAGCACGAAGTTGGTGAGCGGGGGCAGCCCTTCCTCCGCCGCGTCGATCGCTTTCTCGAGGCGCTCCGCGTCGGCGGCGCCCAGCAGGCGCATTTTGAGGTTCTTCTCTTTGCCCGGCACCGTCGCGAGCTCCGCGCCGAGCGTGAAGAGGTCGACCTGGACCGCCGCCAGCACGCCCTCGGTCACCGCGTCGAGCTTCGCCGCGCGCGCGACGCCGAGCGTGGCGTTCAGCTCGTCCACTGTCCCGTACGCGTCGACGCGCGCGGACGACTTGGACACGCGCGCGCCCCCGAAGAGGCCCGTCGTCCCGTCGTCACCGGTCTTGGTGTAGATCTTCACGACGGCGGACCTTAGTCGATCTCGGCGCGGCGCGCGCGCGCGTCAGGCCCTGTGAAGCGCGGCGGCCTGCGCTTGCTGTTGCGACGACTGGTAGTCCTTCATGAACTGCAGCGCTTTCGTCACGCTCTCGCGGGCCGCCTTGATGTCGTCGTTCCAGTCGTCGGCGGCCATCTTCGCGCGCTCGGCGGTGTGGGCGGCCGCTTTGGCGGCGACGTCGCTGTCGTCGGCGTCGTGTTTCAAGCCGCTCGCGGCGAGCGACGTGGCCCCTTTCGCGATGCCCGAAAGGCCGCCTCCCATCGCGCGCGCCGACTCGGTGGACGCCATCGTGACCTCCGCGAGGCCACCCAAGATCGCGCCCGCCGCTTCGAGCTGAGCGGCCTCGTGGCGCTGGTCCGCGGCGGCGCGCATCTTGGACAGTTCGGCGCTTTGCTGCGCCGACATCTCGTGCTCGGCGGCCTTTCGCCCCTGCCGCGCCGCGTCTCGCTTCGCGAACGCCGATGCGATCTCCATCGTCGCGACGGCCTCGCTCACGTCCACCCCTTGCGTCGCGGACGCCGGGGGCATGAGCGAAGGGGTGTCACGAGGGGCCGCGGGGCCGCTCGGCGAATAGGGGTGGGAGGCGGACGAAACGGACCCGGAGCCGTGAATCGAATTCGACATGGTCACACCTTCATGCTGCCCGCGAGGAGCAGGGTTTTGTCCTTGATCTGAAGAGACTCCTGGAGCGAGCTCGCCGCCCTTTGCGACGAGTCCTTGATCGCCTTCATGTCCTCGATGACGTCGTCGACGAAGCGCTCGACAAACTCGAGGACGTGCTTCTGGGCCTTGGCCTGAATCTGGGCGAGATCGGCGTCGTGCTGGTAGCCGGCGGCGCGGAGGTCGCGAATCCCGACGTTGACGTCGTAGCCCCCCTGCGCCACGGCCTTCGCGCCGCTCAGCACGTTCGCGAGCGACGTCGCGTGGGCAGCATTCACGAGACCCGCGACCGAGCCGCCGAACGTGAGCGCCGCGCCGGCGACGGCTCCGCCCATCGCGACATACGCCGCAGCCTTGTCGCCGACGATCTTCTGGAGCGCGCCGGTCTGCTGCAGCGCCTGGGTCGCCGTCGAGATGCCGAGCCCCGTGAGCGCGACGACACCCGCGGTGCTCGTCCCTCCGCTGCCGATGGCAGCGGCGATGCTCAGCTCCGCCATCAGGACCGACAGCGCGATCTTCTTCGCGACCGCCACGTCCTCGTCCTTTACGCTTCCGAGCTTGTCGGCGGCTTCGCGGACGCTGCCGGGATCCAGCTTGCTCACGAGTTGCTCGACCGCGAAGGCGAGCGGGCCCGCGAGCATCGCGGCGCCGTCGAGCGCGTTCGTGGAGTCCTTGGGGAGGACGGTGTGGCTCGCGAAGTCGGTGGCCGCGAGCCCGAGCCCCGTCGCCGCGATGTGGGCGGAGTCGAGCTCGAGCGCGGTCGCGCCGAGCGGCCCCGCGAGGACGACCGCCGCGACGCCGACGAGGCC
>JAYVXL010000968.1:0-2884 GCA_043785185.1 Myxococcales bacterium | reverse complement strand
CGCCGTCGGCGCTGCCCGAATAGAGCTCCTCCCACGCGTCGGCGTCGTGCGTGAAGAGGGCGAACACGGCCTTCGCGCGGCGCTCGGAGAGCTCTTTGTTGAGCGCGGCGGACCCGGCGAGATCGGTGTGGCCGAAGACCATTCCCTTGCGGCCGTCGTCCGCCGACAGCTCCTCGGCGATGCCCGCGAGCGTCTCGGTCGCGTCGCGCTTGACGAAGCTGCGACCGAACGAGAAGTGCGCGCCCGGGATCTCGTGGCACTTGAAGTACGGCGTGATGACGAGCGTTCGCGGGACCGCGCACTCGAGGGAGACGGGCAGGAGCACGCCGTCGCCGATCTCGCGCACGATGGTCTTTGGGTCCACGATCTTCTTCGGGTCGCGCGGCTCCTTCCAGCGCGGGCGGAGCTTCTCGCGCGCGGCGTCGAGGCTGACGACCGCGGCGGAGGCGAAGCCGGCAAGCGCCCCGTCGATGCGCGCGATGCCGGCGCCGTTGGTGGTGACGACGCGCTTGGCGCCGAGGACGGTGTACGCGATGTCGAGCCCGTCGATCGCGTCGCCGACCTCGTCGACGACCTCGAGCGAGAACCACGTCGTGTCGACGGCAGCAGGGGGGGGCGCGTGGAGGGGCGGCGGCTTGGCGGCGCTCGGCGACGGCGCGCGCGAAGGCATCCCGAGGCCCGAGTCTTTCAACTCGACGCGAAGCCGCCCGTCGCGCGCGGCGTCGACGAGGGCGTCCTCGATTTCGCGCCATGGCGGCCGCGCGGCGGGGACGTCGAGAGCGGCGCCCCGGCCGGACAGCGCGCCGTACATCGAGATGATCGCGGGCCCGACCTCGTCGCCCGGCGCGTGCGACGCCGCGAAGAAGACGAGCGAGCGGATCGCCAGCGGCCCGCCTTCCGCGGCGCGGGGCGCCCGCGGCGTGCGCGCGTCGTCGCCCGCCGGCCGCCACGCGCGCCAGGAGCGCCCGAAGTTGTCCCGGAACGTCCACTCCCTTTGGCCGTGCAGTCCCACGCGTGCAGGCTAGTTCATCCGCGCCGCTCGCGCCTAGGTCCCCAAACGGATGACGCGAAGGCTCCTCCGGCGCGGCGCGCTGATCTTCGTCGTCATCGCCGGCCTCACCGCGGCCGCCGGCACGTTGCGCGGCCACGACGGCGCGCTCGCGGCGAAGGCGTGAGCGCTATGTGGGCTTGGCTCGGGTCGCCCCGAACCCTCCCGCCGCCGCGAAGTACGCGAGCATCGCGAGCTCGAGGTACGCGTGGAAGGACGCGAGCATCAGGTAGGTGTCGCGCGCGCCGCGGGCCGAGACGAGCGCGCCAAGCACGACCGCCGCCCACGTGAGCCCGAGGGCGACGAGGCCGAACGGACGGAAGTCCTTGAGGAGGCCGCGCGCGGTCATCGCGAAGGTGAGCGTCCCCTGCCCGCGCACGTCGTCCTGCGGAATCCAGCCGAGCCACGCCGCATAGTGCACGCCCTGCAAGAGCACGAACGACGCGACGAGCCCGCGCGCCGCGGCCGCGCCGAAGCCGGGCGCGAGCGTCGCGGCGGCGTCGCCCGTCGACATGCCGAGCGCGACGTCCGTCCCGAGCGCGTGCGCGAGGCGAAGCGGCGCGCCGGTGGCGGCGACGAGCGTGGCGGCGGCGAGCGCGAGCGCGACGGGCAGGACGACGCCGCGCGCGCGACGGAAGAAGATGGCCCAGAGCGCGACGCCGACGAGGTTGTGCCCGTGCGCGAGGACGATCCGCGCGTGCTCGGGGGCCGCGAGCGCGAGACGGCCCACGACGAGCGCGGCGATCGCGACGAGGCCCGCGCGCCGCCACGCGCCCCGCGCCGCGCCGCCGAGCGCCGCGAGCAAGGCCGCCCACGCCGCGGCCGCCGCGAGCTCGTAGCCGGCGAACGGCGCGGGATTTTCGACGAGCCCCTCCGCCACGCGCAGGCCGAGCATCGCCGCGCAGCCGACCACGACGGCGGCGACGACGTGCGCCGGCAGCCCGCGCCGCAGGACGAGGTAGCGCGCGTCGCTCGCGACGTGCGGCACGCCGAGGACGATCGGCGCGAGGACGAGCGCCGCCGCTGGGGCGACGCACGCGAGCCCGAGGGAGAACGCCACGCCGGCGAGCGCGAGCGCCCGAAGACGCGCGTCCCTCCGCGTGAGCCACGCGCGCGCGCGCGGGCGCGCGAGCACGGCGGCCATCGCGCCGCGACGGAGCGCGTCGAGCGGCGCGAAGAGTTGCACGCTACGCGCCTCCGTCGCCGGCGCCGGTCATCGGCAGCGGCATCGGCGAGGCGACGCCGGCGGCGAGCATGCGGAAGCGCTGCTCCGGACCGGGCGGCACGTACGCTTGCACGGCGCGCAGGCTCGTCCCGGGGTCGGGCGTCCACTGGTGCTTCTCGCCGGGCGGTACCGCGACGCATTGCCCGGCGGTGAGGCGGGCGTCCCGGCCGCTCAGCCGGAACGTTCCGGCGGCGTCGATCGCGCAGATGAGCTCCCACGAATCGGGGTGCGTGTGCTCGCCGACCGGCGCCGCGCCGTTCAGGCGGCCGAGGTACGCGACGGGCGAGATCGCCTTCTCGACGTCGAGCCGCGCGCGCATCGCGCCGCCCGCCCACGTGAGCTCCGGCGACGCCGCCCCGCGCGCGACGTGCTTGGCCAGCGGCCCCGCGGCGCCGCACGGCGAGGTCGGGACCACGCGCAAGAGGGCTGCGCGCGCGGTCGGCAGCGCGGTCGCGAGCTCGAACGAGCCCGCGCCGACGACGACGAGCACGTCTCCCTCCCCGAGCTCCTCGCCGAGCGCCGCGACCTTGCCCGCCGTCACCGCCGCGAGCACCTCCTCGCACGGGCGCATCGTGATGCTCTCTACGCGCGACGCGGGCCCGCCCTTGGCG
>JAYVXL010000967.1:0-26868 GCA_043785185.1 Myxococcales bacterium | reverse complement strand
GCGGCTGTGCGTCATGGCGACGCTGTCCGTCGCCGCCGCAGCCGCTGCGCCTGCGCGCGCCGACGACCGCACCGGCGCCGCGGCCCCGGAGCTGGTGGCGCCGCGCCTCTTGGACGCGCCGCCGGTGCGGTACCCGCCGTCGGGGTCGGGCGACGCGAACGTCGCGCTCGCGCTGTCGATCGACAAGGAGGGCAAGGTCTCGCACGTCGAGATCCTGACCGGCGACGAGCCGTTCGCCGCCGCGGCGCTCGCGGCGGCCGCGGCGTTTCGTTACGAGCCGGCGCGGCGGGGGGACGTGCGCGTCGCGTCGCGCATTCGCGTGCTCGTGGAGTTTCACGCGCCCGCGCCCGTCGCGTCGGCGGACACGCCGCCCGCCCCGCCCGTGCGCGAGGGAGGCTCCGCTAAAATCGATCAGGTGACCGAGGAGGTCACCGTGCAGGGTCAGCGCGCCGAGATCGCGCGCACCAACCTCGGCGCGGCCGACATCCGCCAGATGCCCGGCGCCTTCGGCGACGCGTTCCGCGCGATCGACGCATTGCCCGGCGTCACGCCCATCGTGAGCGGCCTCCCCTACTACTTCATCCGCGGCGCGCCGCCCGGCAACACCGGTTACCTCATCGACGGCGTGCGCGTGCCGCTGCTCTTCCACTTCGGCGTCGCGCGCGCGGTCATCCACCCGGGGCTCGTCGATCACGTCGACTTCTATCCCGGCGGCTTCCCCGCGCGCTACGGAAGGTACGCAGGCGCCATCATCGACGGGCAGACCAAGGCGCCGGAGGGCCGACTCCACGGCGAGTGGGACGCGAGCGTCCTCCACGCCGGCGGCCTCGTCGAAGCGCCGTTCGGAGACGGGCGCGGCTACGCGACGGTGGCCGGCCGGTACGGCTATCCGGGGCTGCTCCTCAGCGTGCTCGCGCCGGGCGTCTTCCTCCAGTATGGCGACTACCAGGCGCGCGTCGGCTGGAGATTGGGCACGAAGGACACGGTGAGCGCCTTCATCTTCGGCAGCTACGACGGCGCCGGCGCGATCAAGAACGGCAAGCTCCAGGACCTCACGACGACGCAGTTTCACCGCGTCGACGCGCGCTGGGATCACGACCTCGAGGGCGGCGGGCACGTTCGCACCGCGCTCACGCTCGGCGTCGATCGGTCGGGGACGGGCGACCGCGCGCGCGTGAGCGACTGGCTCCAGGGTCTGCGCACGACGGCGGACGTTCCGCTCTCGCGCGCCGTCCGCGTGCGCGCTGGCGCCGACGTGATGCTCGACCAGTTCTCGATCAGCGCGGACGCGGGCGACGCCACGGCGCAGACCTTCCCGACGCGGAAGGATCTCGCGGGCGGGGTCTGGATGGACGCCGTGCTCAAGCCGGCGGAGGGCGTCGAGATCGTCCCCGGCGCGCGCGTCGACTACTTCGCGTCGAAGAGCACCCTCGCCGGAGAGAGCGGCGCCGTGCCGACGTTCGATCCGCGCCTCGCGACGCGCGTGCGACTCGCCCCGCGCGTCGCGTGGCTCACTGCCAGCGGGATCTCGCACCAACCGCCCGCGTTCCTCGTGCCGGTCCCCGGGCTGCAGCTCGGCGCGCTCAAGCAGGGCGTGCAGACGGCGGTGCAGACGAGCCAGGGCATCGAGCTGCTCCTGCCGCTCGACGTGACGCTCACGCCGACCGCGTTCCTTCACAACTACCTGAGGCTCACCGACGCGACGGCGACGTGCGGCTTCGGCCGCGTAGGCGACACCGGCAGCAGCGACGACTGCCTCGACCAGCGCGTGCGCGGGCGCACGTTCGGGCTCGAGCTGCTCGTGCGCCGCCCGCTCACCAAGCGCCTGACTGGCTGGATCGCCTACACCCTCTCGCGCTCGACGCGCGAGGCGCACCCGCTCGGAGGCAAGGGCGCGGTTTCTACCATCCCGAGCGAGTTCGATCGGCCGCACGTGCTCAACGTGATCGGCGCGTACGATCTCGGTCGCAACTGGCGCATCGGCGCGCGCTTCCTCTATTACACCGGTCGTCCGTATTCGAATTCGATCCAGAGCGTGCCCGTGCCGCCGTTCAACTCGGTGCGGCTGCCGAGCTTCTTCCGCTTCGACGCGCGCCTCGAGAAGCGCTGGCGGACCAAGACGGGCTACGTCGCGTTCGTCGCCGAGGCGCTCAACCTGACGGCCAACAAGGAGGTGCTCGACGTCCGCTGCACGCCCGCGGCGCTGCCGACGGCGGCGCTGGACAAGTGCGAGCCGGACACGTCGGGCGCGATCCCGGTCATCGTCCCGGTCGTCGGGTTCGAGGGCGCGTTCTGACGGTCTTTCACCGGTGGTGAGGGGCGAAGGAAGCGCCGCCGATGAGGGACGTCCCTGGGGTTTCGTGGTAAACCGCCGGGATGGGGACTTGGCTTTCGCTCGGGGGGATTCTGATGGTGCCCGCGCTCTTGGCCTGCGGGCCGCGGCCGCCGCCGGAGGACGCGTCGACGACGGTGAAGACGGAGGCGCCGAAGGACGACGGCACCGGCAACGCCAAGTGGGAGGGCGCGTCGGACGACGACAAGCAGGCGCGACAGCCCGGTCCGCCCGCCGGCACCGCGCCGCAGCAGTCCGCCATCGGCCAGAACCGCACCGACGTCTACGACAAAGAGCACACCGAGATCGTGCTGAAGCGCGCCGCGCGCCAGGTGAAGGAGCACTGCGGCGAGGCAAAGGACGAGAACGGCAAGGCGTCGGGCCCGTGGGGCAAGACGATGATCTCGGTCAACCTCGGGCACAACGGCCGCTCGAAGGGCGCGACCATCCAGGCGCCCTTCGACGGCAAGACGACGGGCCGCTGCGCCGTGCAGGCGTTCAGCGCGCTGACGTTCCCGCCGTGGTCGGGCGCAGACACGACGGTCGAGTGGGAAATCGAGCTGGTCCAGACCGGCAAGTAGCGAACCAGGATGCCGCACGACTACGATCTGGTGGTCCTCGGCGCGGGCCCCGCCGGCGAAAAGGGCGCCGTTCAGGCCGCGTACTTCGGCAAGAAGGTCGCCATCGTCGAGCGCGCGGCGCAGCCCGGCGGCGCGGCCGTCCACACCGGCACGCTGCCCTCCAAGACCCTCCGCGAGACGGCGCTCTTCCTCTCCGGCTACCGCAACCGCGAGCTCTACGGGCTCACGCTCGACATGAACCCCGAGCTCGCCGTCCCGAAGCTCCTCTCGCGCAAGGACGCCGTGCGCGACCTCGAGGTGGCGCGCATGAAGTGGAACCTCGAACGCCACTCGGTGACGCAGCTCCACGGCGTCGCGCGCTTCGTCGACGCGCACACGATCGAAATCGCTGGCGCGGGCGGCGCGCCGCGCACGGTCACCGCCGAGGTCTTCTTGGTCGCGACCGGCTCGGTCCCCTTCCAGCCCTCGAACATCCCGTTCGACGACGAGGACATCGACGACTCCGACACGATCCTCCAGATCGGTCGCCTGCCCAAGTCGATGGTCATCCTCGGCGGCGGCGTCATCGGGTGCGAGTACGCGTCGATGTTCGCGGCGATGCACGTGAAGGTGACGCTCATCGAGGGGCGGCCGCGCCTCTTGCCGTTCCTCGACCTCGAGATGGGCGAGCGCCTGCGCAGCGCGCTGTCGACCCTCGGCGTCGACATCCGCCTCGGCGAGCAGGCCACGCACGTCGCGCGCGAGCCCGGGCGCGGCATCGTCTGCAAGCTTGGGGGCGGCGCCGAGCTCGCGTGCGAGAAGCTCCTCTGCGCGTCGGGTCGCAGCGGGCGCACCGCGGAGCTGAACCTCGGGTCGGTCGGCGTCGTCGCCGACAAGCGCGGCTACGTCACTGTGAACGAGGACTACCGCACGACCGCCCCCAACGTGTACGCGGCGGGCGACGTCATCGGCTTCCCGGCGCTCGCGTCGACGTCGATGGAGCAGGCGCGCGTCGCCGTCTGCCACGCGTTCGGCTTCACGTACAAGCGCGTCGTCAGCCACCTCATCCCGTACGGCGTCTACACGATCCCGGAGGTGAGCTGCGTAGGCCTCTCCGAGGAGGACGCGCGCGCCAAGGGCGTCGACTACGTCGTCGGCCGCGCGTTCTACCGCGACAACGCGCGCGGCAAGATCGTCGGCGACAACGACGGCGCCATCAAGCTCCTCTTCGAGCGCACCTCGCGCGAGCTGATCGGCTGCCACTGCATCGGCGACCGGGCGTCGGAGCTCGTGCACATCGGCCAGAGCGTCATCACGCTCCACGGCACGGTGGAGACGTTCATCGAGATGGTCTTCAACTACCCGACGCTCTCGGAGTGCTTCAAATACGCCGCGTACGACGCGCTCGCGCACTTTGGCAAGGCCGCCACCCTCTCGCCGCCGCCTCCACCCTGAATCGCGTCGACCGCTTGCGCGCGAGGGCGCGCTGGACCATCCTCCGCCGCCCATGCGCCGTTCGCCCACCTTGCGCCTCCTCGCCCTCCCCGCGTTCGTCGGTCTCGCCATCGCCTGCGGGAGCAGCTCCAGCGGCGGCACCGGCGCGAGCAGCGGCGGAACCAGCAGCGGCGGAGCCAGCAGCGGCGGAGCCAGCAGCGGCGGAACCAGCGGAGCGAGCGGCGGGACGAGCAGCGGCGGAGCGAGCAGCGGCGGAACCAGCGGCGCGAGCGGCACGAGCGGCGGAGCGAGCAGCGGCGGCGCGGACGGCGGCCGCGACGCGGCGCCCTGCAGCGGCTGCGCGCGCGACTGGGGGAAGTTCCCCCCGGTCGTGACCGTCCCGTCGGCGAGCGAGCTCTGGGTCCTCTCCGACGTGCACGGCGACTACGCCGCGTTCACGAAGCTCCTCGTCGCTGCAAAGGTGATCTCGGCCGCGCCTGCCGCGCCAGCGGCGGTGACGTGGACGGGCGGCACCGCGTACGTCGTGATCGTCGGCGACCTCATCGACAAAGGTCCCGACGCCGTCGACGTCATCCGCCTCGCGAGCGCGATGTCCGCGGCGGCGGCGTCGGCGGGCGGCGGCGTGGTCGTCACGATGGGCAACCACGAGGCGGAGTTCCTCGCCGACCCGCTCAACAGCAAGGCCTCCGGCGCGAGCGGCATCGATCCGCAGCTCGCGAGCCTCGGCCTCACGCCGCAGGCGACGGCGGCCGGACAGAACGACGTCGGCGCGTTCATCCGCGGTCTGCCGATCGCGGCGAAGGTGGCCAACTGGTTCTTCGCGCACGGCGGCAAGACCGACGGCCGGACCGTCGCGAAGCTCTCCATGGATTTGCAGACCGGGATCGACGGCGCGGGCTTCGGCGCGCCGGTGCTCTCGGCCGCCGACTCGCTCCTCGAGGCGCGCCTCTCCGGGACGGGGCCGCAGTGGTGGGACGCGACCGGCAACGCGGCGACGCTCCTCACGACGTGGACGCAGGCGCTCGGCGTCCAGCACCTCGTCATGGGGCACCAGCCCGGCAGCGTCGGCTTCGCGGACAACACGACGCGCGCCGCCGACACGATGGCGCAAAAATACGGCGGCCTCCTCTTCCTCGTCGACACCGGCCTCAGCGTCGGCGCGGACGGGAGCGGCGGCGCGTGGCTCCACGTGACGGCGCCCGGCACGGCGAGCGAGGCGTACGAGGAAGTGCTGCCGAGCGGCGCCAAGAAGGCGCTCTGAAGAAGCCGAGGCGGCCGCGCCCAGCCGCGCTCAGCCGATGTCCTCGTCGAGGCGGCGCATCCCCTCGAGGAGCAGCGCCTCGCTCGACTCGCTGATGACGCGCGTGGTCGGGACGTAGGTCGGGTCGAACCCGAAGTCCCCTTCCTTCAGCTTGAGCATCCCGTAGAAGGCGTCGGTGCCTTTGAGGCTCGTCCAGTGCGCGTTCACGACGGCGCCGTCGTCGAAGTGCACCTCGCCCGCGTCGCCGCCGAGGCGGATCTTGAGCGAGCCCGTCTTCCGCGCGTGCCAAAGCACCTGGACCATGTCGGCGAGGCTCATCTCGCGCAAGCTGCCGGACACGCCGCGCTGACCGCGCGTCGTCTGGCGCTGCGCGAGCAGCGCCTTCAGCTTGGCGACGAGCACGTCCGTCGGCGACAGCTTCGACGCGTAGTCGAGCACGCCCATGTCGAACGCGCGCTGCGCCTCGTTGCGCCCCTGCTTGCGCGTGTGCATGACCCACGGCAGGTCCTTGCCCCACGGCTGCTTGCGCGCCTCGGCGAGCAGCGAGAGCCCGTCGGTCTGCGGCAGGTCGACCTCGCTCACGACGAGGTCGACCTCGCCGGCGGCGAGGATCGCCAGCGCCTCGGCCGGGGTGCGGGCGATCTTCACCTCGAACCCTTGCTCGATCATGCGCAGCTCGAGCACCGTCGTCTCCTCGGGATCGGGATCGACGATGAGCGCGATGGCGCGGTTGGACAGGAGCTTCGCGCGGACGTCCTCCCCCAAGAGCATGGTGCGGAGCAGATCGAGCAGGTGCGGGTCGAAGATGCCGTCGCGAAAACCGTCCATCACGTCGAGCGCCTCGCCGGGCGACAGCGTCTTCCTGTAAGGGTTGCGCGAGTTCTGGGTGAGGTCGGCGTAGGTGTCGACGATGGAGAGGATGCGCGCGGAGATCGGGATTTCCTTGCCGGCGAGCCCGTCCGGGAAGCCGGTGCCGTCGTAGCGCTCGTACATGTGGAGCACGGCGTTGAGCGTGTCCGGCGGGAGGCGAACCGCCTCGAGCAGGCGCACCGGCGTGTCGCACGCCTTCTGCGCGGCGAGCTTGTGGCCATCGTACTCCGACGCGTTGAGGCTCGTCAGGTGGTACTGCCCCATCTTGCCGAGGTCGTGCACGAAGGCGGACGCGCAGCACGCGAGCGTCATCTCGCGCGGGAGCTTCACGCGCTCGGCGAGGCGGCGCACGAGGCGCGCGACGAGGGCGGAGTGGCCGCGCAGATCGTTGCGGCCGTTCTCGATGAGGCTGACGAAGACGTTCAGCATCTCGAGGACGGCCTCGCCCGAGAAGCTCCCCGCGCCCGGCGGCGTCGAGACCGGCGGCGGCGGGACGGACGGCGGTTTCAGCACAGTCGGGGGCGGCGGCGCGAGCGCGACAGGCTTGGGCGGGACCGGCGGCGCCTTGTTCGCCGGCTTGAGCTCGGTCTCGGTGAGCGTCCGCTCGCGCGCCATCAGCGTGCCGGCGTCCCCGCCCAGCTGCCGCCCCTGCATCTGCAGGCTCGTGTCGAGCCGCGCGAACGCGTTGTGGTCGCCGCCGTAGTGCTTCGCGAGCCCCGCCTTCACCGCGGCCGGCCGCACGAGGATCGCGCGCACCTCGCGCGCGCCGGACACCAGCGCGACCTCGTGCATCGTCTCGAGGTTGTCGGGGTCCGCCGTGACGACGCTGAGGATGTTCGCGTCGGCGTCGAACAGCACGGGGAAGAGCGCGAAGCTCTCGGCGACCTTGCGGGGTACGAGCTCGAGCGTCACCTTCGGGATCTCGGCCTTCGCGAGCTTCTCCGTCGTGATGAACCGCGTCTTGTAGTGGCTCGCGAGGGCCTTGAGCATGTCGGCCTCGGAGAGGAGGCCGAGGTCGAGGATCACCTCTTCGGCGCGCGTCTTGCTGCGCGCGATGGCAGTCAGCACCGCGTCGTATTGGTCCTTCGCGAGCGCGCTGCTCGCGAGGAGAACGTCCGCCGCTTTCTTCAGCGGGAAGTTCGCGGCGGATGCGTTGGCGACCAAAGGAGTTCCCTCGCGGCAGGCAGATCAGACGCGGGTTCGAAGGTGACTGAGGATCAAGTCGAGCGCGACCTGGTTCTGTCCGCCCTCGGGGATGATGATATCGGCAAAGCGCTTGCTCGGCTCGACGAACGCGAGGTGCATCGGGCGAACGCTCTCGTAGTACTGATGGCGCACCTGCGCGAAGGTGCGACCCCGGTGCTCGAGATCCCGGCGAATCCGGCGCATCAGGCGGATGTCGGCGTCCGTGTCGACGAACACCTTCACGTCGAATCGGCTCCGAAGGCGCTCGTCGGCCAGGACGAGGATGCCCTCCACCACGATGACCGGCGACGGGGCGATGAGCAACCCGTGAGGCGCCCGCGCGTGGGTCGCGAAGTCGTACGTCGGGCGCTCCACCGGCCTGCCGCCGCGCAGCTCGTCGAGGTGCGCGCAGAAGAGATCGAGCTCCAGCGCGTCGGGATGGTCGTAGTTGACCTTGCCGCGCTCCTCGTACGAGAGGTGCGACATCGACCGATAATAGTGATCTTGCTCGAGCAAGACCCCCGAGCCGCCGGGGAGCGCGCCGAGGATCGACGTGGCGATCGTGCTCTTGCCCGAGCCCGAGCCGCCCGCGATCCCGACGACGAGAGGGGTGACTTGCATCTACGCGGCGGTGACTAGCACGATTCGGCGGCCGCGAGGACGCGGGCGGTGCGCTCCGGATCGACGTTCCGCCCCGTCAGGACGGCGACGACGTCCCCCCCACGCAAGCGGTCGGGCAGCCCCCGAAGGAGCGGAACCAGCGCGACGGCGGCGCTCCCCTCGAGGACGAGCCCGAGGTCGCGGTGCGCGTAGGCCATGGCGGCCGCGATGTCGGCCTCCGAGACGACGACGACGCCCGCGATGGCGGCGCGCGCGCGCGCGAACGCGTCGGGGGCGATTCCGCCTTCGAGCCCCTCGGCGAGCGTCGGGGTGTCCTCCGTAAGCCGCACGATCGCGCGCCCGGACTCGAGCGAGCGGGCCGCCGCGGGCGACGCCTCGCTCTGTACGCCCCACACTCTGCGCACGGCGGCGAGCGACTCGGCGGCCTCGTCGGCCATCGCGACGGCGAGGCCCGTGCAGAGGCCGCCGCCCCCGATCGGCGCGAGCGTCGCGTCCGGCACGCCGCCCATGCCGCGGACGATTTCGTACCCGAGGCTCGCGCCATTGCCCGCGACGACGTCGAGATCGTCGTACGCGGAGATGAACGTGCCGTTCTCGCGCGTGGCGAGCTGGCGCGCGAGGTCCTCGGCGTCGTCGAAGTGCGGCGACTCGCACACGATGATCTCGGCGCCCCACGCCGCGATCTTTTGACGCTTGGCCTGCGGCGATGCGCTCGGGACGACGACGACGGCGGAGACCCCGAGCATCCGCGCGGCGTACGCGACGCCGGCCCCGTGATTCCCTGCGCTCGCGGTGATCGCGCGCGAGCCCTTCGGCACTCGCGCGAGCGCCATCAGCGCGCCGCGCACCTTGAAGCTGCCGGTGACCTGGAGCGCCTCGAGCGCGAGCCACACCCGCGTCTCGCCGCGCGCGTCGGCCCTCGCGTCGAGATCGGCCGCGCGCACCACCGCGGTCTCGCGCAGGCACGCCTTCGGATAGCGCGCGCCGAGCTCCCGCGCGTCGGCCAGGCGCGCGGCGTCGGGGAACGTCGCGCCAGAGGGCACGTCCATGGGGGCAAGGACGAGGCGCATGGGATTCAGCGCGCGGCGGAGAGCCAGAGGAGCGGGCGCCGGTACGTCGTCACCATACGATCCGCGGGGATCTCGTGGCCGAGGCCGGGGACGATCTTCACGCGCGTCGGGATCTTCGCCTTCTTCAGCATCTCGCCCACCTTCTCGGTGTTCTCGGCGACCTCGTCGTTCTCGCCGGTGAGGAGGTAGACGCGGCGGTACTTGCGGCGATCCTCCTTCAGGATCGCCTCGGTGTCGCCGAACCAGTACTGGTCGTTGGCGGCGAGGATGAGCCAGCGGCTCCACGTCTTCGGATCGTGGAGGCCGACCTGCATCGCGACGAAGGCCCCTTCGCTGAAGCCGATGAGGATGTTGCTCCGCGTCTGCACGCGGTGGCCGAACTCCTCGCGGAGCGCGTGGAGCGTCGCGTCCATGATCTCCTTGCCGGACTCGGCGCTGTTCAGCCAGCTGCGCGCGCCGCCGCCGCGGTCCTCGGGGCCTTGCGGGCACACGACCCAGCCGAACTGCGTGCCGACGCGCGCCCACTTGCGGCAGTCCTCGCCCGGGTTGCCGCCGCGGCCGTGGAGGTACATGAGGACGGGGCGCAGGCCGCGGCCGCGCGGGCGGTAGTAGTACGCGTCCGGGTGACCGGGGACCTCGAGGCGCGAGGGCTCCGCCATCGGGCGCGCCGTCTTCGCGCCGGCCACGCCCGACCAGGCCAAGACCGTGAGCCCGGCCGCGAGCGCGGCGAGGCGCAGGCAGGCCGCGAGGCAGAGGCGGGGAGCGCGGGGCACGGTCATGGCGCGGGCGGCCGGAGCATAGTCCGGGAATCGCCACGCGCAACGCTGGAGAGAGGGCGGCGCTTCCACCGATCCCCTGGTTTTTACCGGGGACCGTCAAAATTCGTTCGCTAGCTAACGATTCTTCGCCATCTCGCGCCCGAGCTCGAGGCCGAACAAGGTGGCGTCCGCCTCCGTCGGCCAGGCGATCGTGCGCTCCGCCTGGCGCAGCCCGCTCCCGTCCGGCTGCGCGAAAAACGCCCGCAGCCGCAGCTGCGCGCCGCCCGCCGCCGCCGGTAGGACGCGCTCGCCGAACGCGCCGATCGGCGTCTTGCAGTCCCCTTCGAGCGCCACCATCACGCCGCGCTCGGCCGCTACGCACGTCGCCGTCGCCCTGTCGTGGAGCGGCGCGAGGATGGCGCGCGTCGCCAGGTCCCCCTCGAGCGCCTCGACGCCGAGCGCCCCCTGTCCGATCGCCGGCAAGCACACGCCCGGCTCCAGCACCTCCGTCGCGCGGGCCTCGAGCCCTAGGCGCACGAGCCCCGCGCGCGCCAGGAGGATCGCGTCGAACTCGCCGGCGTCGACCTTGCGGAGGCGCGTGTCGACGTTGCCGCGCACCGGGACGAGATCGAGATCGGGCCGCGCCGCGCGCACCGCCACCTGGCGCCGCAAGCTGCTCGTGCCGACGCGCGCGCCCCTGGGGAGCGCCGCGAGCGTGCCGTACTTCGGCGAAACGAGCACGTCCCGCGGGTCTTCGCGCACGGGCACGCAGACGATCGCGAGCCCCGGGGGCAGCACGCCAGGCACGTCCTTGATCGAGTGGACCGCCAGGTGCGCGCGCCCCTCGAGCAGCGCCTCCTCGATCTCCTTGACGAAGAGCCCCTTGCCGCCGACCTCGGAGAGCGGGCGGTCCTGGATCCGGTCGCCGGTCGTGACGACCTGCTCCTCGACGAGCTCGAGGCCGGAGTCGAGCGCCCGGAGGCGTGCGACGAACGCGCGGCACTGCGCGAGGGCGAGCGCGCTCTTGCGGGTGGCGTAGACGAGGCGGGGCATGCGCCGCAGCTTACCCCATCCGCCGCGCTCTCCCCCGCGGCGCAACCTTGGGCGTCCCAGGACACCCCCTCTGCGTCCCGGACGGTCCCCACACGGCGCATTCCCATGAAAGTCCGCGCGCGCGCCGACGGCACGGGGGTTGCGATGACGAGGACATGCGGCTGCGCGGGGCGCACCCACGCGATACACTCCCCCTCATGACGAGGTCCACCTCGCCGGAGTCGATTCGCCACGTGCGTCCCCCGCAGCCGCTGCGTTTTCCCGCGTCGCAGCCGGAGTGGGACTTGGGGCAATCGATCCGTCACCTGCACCTCTGCGCGCTCCTTCACGAGATCCTCCGCGCGGCGGTCGGGCCGGCCAGCTCGGTCGGCTGCGATCAGTTCGTCTACTTCGACGCGGGCAACCCGCGACGTTGCCTCGCGCCGGACGCGTTCGTGAAGCTCGGCGTACCCCAGGAGATGTTCGAGACATGGAGGGTATGGGAGAAGGGGGCGCCGGAGCTCGCGATCGAGGTCCTCTCGCCGAGCGACACGCGCGAGCCGCTGACGTTTCCCGAGAAGCTCGAGCGCTACCTGTCGGCGGGCGTGCGCGAGCTCGTCGTCTTCGATGCGGACGCGGCGGCGGGGGCCCGCATACGCGCGTGGGACCGGGTGGACGACGAGCTCGTCGAACGCGTGGTCGAGGGTGAGAGGACGCCGTGCCTCACGCTGGGCGGCGCGTTGGTCCTCGCCCCCGCGAACGATCAACCCGTGGCGCTGCGCCTGGCGCGCGACAGCGCCGGCCGCGAGCTCATCCCCACGGCGGTCGAGGAGTGCGCGAGCGAGCGGGCGGCGAAGGAGGGCGCCCTCGCGGAAATTGAGCGCCTCCGGGAAGAGTTGGCGCGGGTGAAGCGCGACGGCTGACGGGCGGTACGCGTCAGTGCAGCCGCTCGTCGTCGTCGCGCGCGGCCGGCCCCGCCGACTCGCCTTGGTCTTCGCGGGCGCGCGCCGGCTTCTCCGGCTCGCTGGGCGCCTCCGGCAGATCGAAGAGGTGGACGAGCGTGCGCACGAGGTCCGCGCCGTTCTCCTGCGACGCGCCCGCCTTCAGACGCGTCGTGGGCGCGTGGAGGAGCTTGTTCACCGCGCTATCCATCATCTGCTGCAGCGCCGCGCGGTCCCCTTCCGGAAGGTGCTTGAGGCGACCGGCGAGGGTGCGCTCGAGCTCGGCCTGCAGCACCGCCTTCGTCTTCGCGCGAAGCCCCACGATCGTGGGCGACACGTTGAGCCCGCGGGCCCACGACTCGAACTCGCCGAGCTCCTCGCCGACGATCTTCTCCGCCGCGGCGACCTCGTCTTGGCGCGCCTTCAGGCCGAACGCGACCTCGTGCTCCAGATCGTCGACGTTGTAGACGTAGCAGTTGTCGATCTTGGTGTGGATGTCGGGGTCGACGTTTCGAGGCACGGCGATGTCGATGAAGAAGAGCGTGCGGCCCTTCCTCTGCTTCATCACGCGCTTGACCATGTCGCGCGTGACGACGAACGTGCGGCTGCCCGTGCTGGTGACGACGACGTCGGAGAGGACGAGCTCGTCCTCCAGCTTGTCGAGCGGCGCGGCCGTGCCGCCGAACTGCGCGGCGAGCTGCGCGGCGCGCTCGAGGCTGCGGTTGCAGACGCGGATCGACCGCGCGCCCTTGCCGAGGCTCTTGGCGGCGGCCTCGGCCATCTCGCCGGCGCCGACGAGGAGCACCGTGTGGTCCGAGAGATCGCCGAAGATCTTGCGCGCGAGGTCGACCGCGACGCTCGAGATGCTGACGGTGCCCGCGCCGAGCGCGGTCTCGGTGCGCACGCGCTTGGCCACCGTGAACGCGCGGTGGACGCAGCGGCCGAGGAAGCTCCGCAGCGTGCCGGCGGCGAGCGCGGCGTCGTAGGCGTCCTTCACCTGCCCCAGGATTTGCGGCTCACCGAGGACCATCGAGTCGAGGCTGGCGGCCACGCGGAAGATGTGGCGCACCGCGTCCTGCCCGGATTTGTCGTAGAGAAAGCGGCCCAAATCGTCGGCGCTGCCGCCGACCAGCTCGGCGAGGCCTTCCCGGATCGCCCGGAGCGCGGCGGGCGCGGCGTCCACCTCGGCGAGCACCTCGACGCGGTTGCACGTCGAGAGGAACATGACCTCCTTCAGCTCGGGGCGCTTCGACAGGCGCGCAAGCACCTCGGGGAGCACGTCCGCGCCGACGGAGAGCTTCTCGCGCACCTCGACGGGGGCCGTCTTGTGCGAGACCCCGACGACGACGATCACGAGAGGCCCGCCACGTGCGCCGCCGGGTTCGCCTCGCGGAGGAGGTAGAGGATGAGGACGAGCATCGCGAAGCCGAAGCCCGCGATCGTGCCGTACGCGGCGCGGCGCCCGCGCCAGCCGGCGGCCGCGCGCAAGATGAGGACGCCCGCGATGAGGAGCCACGTGAGGTAGCCGAACGCCGCGCGCAGGATGTCCACGGTCCCGCCCGCCTCCACCTGCCGCGCCCAGAGCGTGCCGATGAGGATGCCGATCGTGAGCAGCGGGAAGCCGGCGAGGAGGAAGCGGTGCTCGGCGCGATCGAGCGCGTCGAGCGGCGGGAGGCGCTGGAAGAGCCCCTCGATCTTCTTCTCCTTGAGCAGCTTCTCCTGCACGAGGTAGAGCGTCGCCGCGCCGAACGCGAGGCTGAAGAGCGCGACGCCGACGAGGTTCGCCGCGACGTGCACCGGCAGGAGCGCGCTCTTGAGGCGCGGCGCCTGGTCGACGACCATCGTGCCGCCGCCGACGAAGCGCGAGGCGAGCAGGCTGGTCAGGGCGAGCGGCGCGACGAACGCGCCCACGACGTCGATGCGGTAGCGGGTGCGCATCGCCAGATACGCGGCGCACATGACCACCGCGAAGACGCTCATCGGGAAGTGGATGCCCTTGACCGGGCACGCGTGCAGGACGAGCGACCAGACGATGACGTGCACGCCCTGCAGCGCGGTCCCGACCGCGACGAGGCGCACGGCGGTGACGGCCGGCGAGCGGTTCGTGCCGAGCAGCACGCGCAAAAACAGGAACGTCGCCGCCAGGTAGACGAGCGAGGCCGAGATGAACAGGCCGTCGGCGACGTAGACGTTCACGTGTGAAGTATAGCGCGCCGGCCGCGCGGGCCGCGATTTACAGGTTCTTCATCAGAAACCGCGCGAGCAGCTGCTCTTCCGTGCGCGGCTCCTCGGGCTGGAACTTGTCGTCGGCCTCCGCGCGCGCGCGCGCCTTGGCGCGATCGGGCGACGCCGCGTGCTCGAGGAACGTGCCGACCGGAACGCCGGTCCACCCCTGGACGACGTCGTAGGCGTTGTTCCCCATGATCATCGAGTTCTCGAGGAGCTCGGCGCCCATCTCGACCAAATACGGCTTGGACTTCACCTTGCCGACGAGCTCGTTCACGTCCGTCTCGCCGCTGACCTCACGGATGACGCGTACGGCGTCGGCGATTTTGTAGCGCCGCCCCTCCGCCGCGATGGTGAGCTCGGCGCCCTTTACGTCGATGGTGCCGTCGAGCATCCAGGCGTCGAGGGCCTCCTGGGGGAAAAAGATCCGGTTGGGCATCCTAATCAAGCAGGGTACACCAAATTCCGCCCATGGGTCCGCGTCCGCTCGAGGTGCACAACGCGATCGTCGCCGCGCTCGGCGCTCCCGCGCACGCCGCGCGCGTGTCGGAGGCCAGGGCCGCGTTCCAGGCGCGCACCGGCGCGTTTGGGCCGGAGGACGCGTGGTTCGACGCGCGGAGCGCCGCGTTCTGGGACGACGCGGTCACGCTCGGCGGCCTCGCGGCCGACGCGGAGCTGCCGGACGCGATGCGGCCGTGGGCGGACGCCTTCGCGCGCGCGCACCGAGGCCTCTTCGTCGTGCGCGCGGACGCCGAGGAAGGCACGGTCCTCGATTGCCTCGTCACGGGCGTCTCCCTCCTCGTGGACGACGTCGAGCCCGGCACCCGCGACGCGCTCCTCGCCGCGAGCGCCCCGCTGGACGGCCGCGTCGTGGCGTTCGGCTCGCCGGTGCGCACCGCGCTCCTTCCGGGCGCGATCTTCCACCCCGCCGACGCCGCGGGCCCGATCGACAAAGCGCTCGAGGCCGCGCGCGCGAAGGGCATGCCCAAGGACCGCACGCTCGACGCCCTCCTGCGCATGGAGCTTTCGCTCCGCGCCCTCTCCCGTGTAAAGGCGAGCTACGCGTACCGCCCTGAGGCGCTCCGCGCCTGACGCCGATGCCGCCCACCGCCCCTGCCACGTTCGACGCGCGCCTCGCCGACGCGCGCGCCCTCACCCCGCAGGTCCGTGAGCTCGTGCTCGAGCGCGCGGACGGGGCGCCGTTCGTCTTCGAGGCGGGCCAATGGGTCAGCCTCATCTTGCCGCTGCCGAGCGGCGAGGTGCGCCGCTCGTACTCGATCGCGTCGCGCCCCGACGGCACCGCGCGCTTCGAGCTCGCCGTCACGCACGTCGCGGGCGGCCCCGGCTCGACGTACCTCCACGAGCTGCCGCTCGGCGCGACCCTTCGCGTGATCGGCCCGCAGGGCTTCTTCACGCGCGGCAAGGGCGTCGGCGCGCCGGCGCTCTTGGTCGGCACCGGCACCGGCGTGACGCCGCTCCGTAGCCTCCTCACCGACGCCGTAGAGGGCGGCGACGCACGCGGGCTCTGGCTCGTGTTCGGCGTGCGCCGCGAGGCCGACATGCTCTACGCCGACGAGCTCCGCGCCCTCACGGCGCGCGCGCCCAACGTTCGTGTAGAGTACACGCTCTCGCAGCCGAGCGCGGCCTGGACGGGCCGGCGCGGCTACGTGCAGACGCACGTGCGCGCCCTCTACGAGGAGCTGGCAGCGCGCGGCGAAGGCGCGCCGCACACGTACGTCTGCGGCCTCGAGCGGATGGTCAGCTCGGTGCGCGAGCTCCTGCGCAAGGAGATGGGCCTCCCGCGCGAGCTCGTGCACAGCGAGCGGTACGACTGATTCTCAGAGCGACGCGACGGGCCGCGACGCGCCCTTCTCGCTCGAGCAGCTGTTTTACCGGCGCTTGGCCCCTCGCTGTGAACAGCGGTAGGGGGCGGGTGTCACCGGCGGGACACGCCGGCAGGCGCTCAGTAACCCTTGCGCGCGACGACGGAGTCGCCGATCTCGATCTCTTTGGCGGCGCGCGTCAGGTAACACGTGGACGTGCCCTTGCGCACGACGAGGACGCGCAGCTCGCCGACGACCTCTTCGGGGTAGGTCTTGTCGTCGCGCGGCGCGATGCGCTCGGTCTCCGCGGGGTTCTCGCTCTCGATCGCGATGCGCGTCGCCGCGCGCGGCGTCGCCATGCTGGTGTGCCACGAGTCGCCGCGGCGCACGACGAAGAGGCGGTTGCCGGGCTTTAGCCCCGCCGTCTCGCCCTTGTCGATGAAGACGACCTGCTCGCGCCCGTAGAACGGGTGCGGCACGATGCTCGCGAGGATCTGGGCGCGCACGTCGACGTCGTTGCGGACGGGCGCGACGACCTGGATGCGCCGCATCACCGGCCCGATCCGCGCGCCGCGCTCGATCGGATCCATCGACTCGATGACCTGCGCGCGCGCGACGCGCTCCTTGGCGTTCCACTGGTCCACCTTGACGGTCCCCTGGATCGCGATCATGTTGCCGCCCGGGACCTTGCGGAGCGTGCGGAAGACCGTCAGCTCGTCGCCGATTTTGACGTCGTGGTCGGGCCCGATTCGGACGTAGACCTCGTCGAGGTCCGACAGGAACATCTTGTCTTCGCGGGCGCCGGTGATTTCTCCCCAGTTGATCTTGTCCTCGTCGTCGATGAAGCCCGAGTCGCGGAGGAAGATGGTGTCGAGCGGCACCTTGCGGCGGCGATCGACGAGGCTGCCCACCGCCGGCGCAGGGGTGCTCGGGGTCTGGGGAGACGGGATGACCGCGTCGCCCTTGAGGCGGACCTGATCGCCCGGGTAAATCCAGTGCGGGTTCTGGATCTGCGGGTTATAGGCCCAGATGCGCGGCCACTGGTACGGGTTCCGGAAGTACGAGTCGCAGATGCCCCAGAGCGTGTCGCCCTTCCGGACCTGGTGGACCTCGGTGTTCACGTCCGAGACGCTCACGGAGCTGAGCCCGCCGCCGGCCCAGACCGGGCCGTTGTCGGAGCCGTGGACGGTGCCGCCGCCGCCGGGCTTGGGGCCGAGGTCGAAGGTGTCCTGCTGATTGCCCGTGATGGGGCGCGACGACGAGCCGGTCGTGTTGCCGCCGCCGAGCACGCCGCCGGGCGGCAGCGCCGCCGGGAACGGGCTGTAGACCGGCGCGCCCTGCACGGGCGCGGGAGGAGGAGCGGCGCCGCCCGTGGGCTGCTGGGCGAGCGCGGCGCCGGGGATCGCCAACGCGAGCGCGATCACGAGCGGGGAGATGCTGCGAATCATCGGGTCACCTCGCGCCGGGGGGCGGGCGCATCGCCAGATTGTGTCCGGATCCGTCGCGTCGCCTCGGCGCGCGGGAAGTCGCGCTGCAGCCTCTGGAAGGTCTGCGCCGCCTTTTGCGGGTTGCCGAGCTTCTCTTGCGAGAGGCCGAGCTTGAGGAGCGCGTCCGGAACCTTGTTGCCGAGCGGGAAGCGCGTCGCGACCCCCTCGAACTGCTCGGCGGCGCGCGCGAACTCGCCCTGCGCGAAGTAACACTCGCCGCGCCAGTACGTCGCGTTGTCCGCGTTCGGGTGGTCGGGCCAGCGGACGAGGAACGACGCGAACGCCTCGAGCGCCTGCGCGTACTGCTTGCCGTTCACGAGCGCGAGCGCGGCGTCGTACGCGGCCTTTGCCGCCGGGTCGAGCGCCGACGGCTTCGGCGCGCCGGCCTGGATCGGCGGACCGGCCTGGCCGCCGTTCGGCGCGTCGTCGGGGAGCGTCTCCACGATCTGCTGCACGCCGCCCGTCGAGAGGCCCCGCCGGGAGCGCGCCCCGGGGATGCCTTGCACCTTGATCGACGGGCGCGGGGACGTGTCGTCCGGATCGTCGCCGTTCAGCGTGCTCGCCGTCTCCGCGGAGGACTGGCTCTGCTCCACGCCGTCGGGCGCGAGCTGAACGACGCGCTGGCTCGGCGCACGGACCGCGCCGGGCTTGGTCGCGGGCGTGGGCGGCGGCTTGGCGTTCGCCTCGAGATCGGCGGAGGTGAGGCGGCGCTCGAACCGCTCGTTGTCGTTCTGTACGCCGGTGAGACTCTCGCTGAGCTGCGCGAGCTGGCGCTCCTCGGCGCTCTCCCCGCGGGCGCATCCGGCGCTCGCCAGAGGCAGGACGAAGAGCCACAACGGGACGGCCAGGATCACACGCGTTCGCATCCCCTCGAGCGTAGGCCCCGCGTTGGCCACGGGCCAATTTCTGGCGTGCCGCGCGCCGGGTGCGCGCACGTGCGATCGGGCGCTTGCCTCTCCATCGGGGGCCGAGCCCCTCGCGAAGCGCTCGCCAAATGCTCGAGCTAGGTCGCCTTTACGCGCCCGCGAATCTGGGTCAGTCTGAGGGCCGAGGACGAACGTTGCAACCGCGCCGCCGCAAGATCGACCTGAAGAAGACCATGTTCCTCTTGCCGAACATGATCACGCTCTCGTCCATCTTCTGCGGGTTTTACTCGATCAGCGTGAGCGCGGACGCGACGAAGGACGACGACTTCTATAAGGCATCGCTCCTCCTCATCTTCGCGCTGTTCTTCGACATGCTCGACGGCCGCGTCGCGCGCCTCACCAAGACGCAGAGCGCCTTCGGGCTGCAGATCGACTCGCTGGCCGACGTCATCTCGTTCGGAACCGCGCCCGGCATCCTCGTCTACAAGTACTCACTCCACCAGTGGGGCCTGGCGGGGCTGTTCATCAGCTTCACGTTCGCGGGCGCGGGGGCCGTGCGGCTCGCGCGCTTCAACGTGCTCTCGATGGGCGAGGGCGGTAAGCCCACCAAGCCGGGCAAGTACATCCTGGGCCTGCCGGTGCCGGGGGCCGCGGGCATCCTCATCGCGCTGGTCGTCGCGAACCACGCCATCGCGGGGGACCTCGGCGGACCGAAGTACCTCATCCCGATGACGGCGCTCACCGTCTTCCTGTCGTTCTTGATGGTGTCGACGATCAAGTTCCGCAGCTTCAAGGACCTGAAGCTCAACGCGCGGAGCGTCGCGCTCGTCTTCTTCGCGATCGGCTCGAGCGCCGTCGTGTGGGTGAAGTACAAACCGGAGTTCGTGCTCATCTGGCTGCTCGGGTTCTACGTGCTGCTCGGCCTCGTCGAGACGGTCCTGAACCTGCCGAAGCGCGGCGTGGACCCGGACGCCGGCCGCGGAAGCCTGCCGCCGTAGCCACCCGCGGCGCGCCATGCTCGACGACCTCTACCACCTGCGGGAGCGCGCGCGCGCCGCCCTCGGCAAGGGGGACATCGACGAAGCGACGAACCTCCTCGTCGCCGCCGCCGGTCAGACGCACGTAGCCGAGCACGACTATGTCTCGGTGCTGAAGCCTCTCCTCGACGTGCTGCTCCGGCGCGGCGACGCGCGCAGCGCGCTGACGGTGCAGTGGTACCTCGCGTTCGGCGAGGCCGGCAAGACCGACGAGGCCGGCGGCTGGAGGGTGGCGCTGCACCTCATGCAGCAGACGCCGCCGGTCGATCGCGCGCGCACGCTCGCCGCGGCGGCGGCGGCCGAGGCCGATCCGCGCGCCGCGGCCGAGCACCTCGCGAGCGCCGCGCGCGAGATGGAGGACGCCGGTCTCGTCGCCGCGGCCGCGATTTACCGCGAGCGGGCGCAGGACTTTCGCGGCGCGCGGGCGCTGTGGTCGCGCCTCTCGCAGCTCAAAGGCTCGGGCGCCGACGCGTACAACGCCGCGCTCGTCGAGTTCAACCTCGCGCGCTGCGCGAAGACGTGCGGCGACGCGCGGCAGGCGCGCGAGGCGATCGTGGCGAGCGTGCGGCTCCTCGAGGAGGCGGCGGATCACTTCGAGAGCGTCGGGCAGCGCGAGCGCGCGTTCGACTGCTTCCAGGTGCTCGTCCAGATCGGCCGCGAGGCGAAGATGTTCGAGGACGTCCTCGAGGGCTTCGTCAACTGCATCCGCATCCTGCGCGAGGACCACCTCAAATACTTCGCGCTGCAGTACTACGAGGACGCGCTCGCCGCCGCGCGGGACAACAGGGAGTTCTCGGCCGCCGCGACGCTCGCGCGCGAGGCCAGCGAGTACGCGCGCGCGCTCGCGATGCCGGCGGCGAGCGCGCACTACACGCTCGTGCAAGCGGAGCTGTGGCGCGACGTCGCGCGGCTGCAGCTCGAACGCGGCGCGCCGCCCGAGATCGCCGAGAACGCCCTCCTCGCCGCGGTGCTCGCGTTCGGCGAGGTCGGGCAGTTCGCCCGCGTCGGCCAGCTCTACGCCGAGCTCGGCGGGATGGATCTTGGGCAGCAGCGCAAGGCGCACTACGCCCGCGCGTCGAAGCGCTACGACGGCGTCCGAGACGAGCCGCTCGAGGCGACGCCGCTGCCGTCGCACCTGCGCCAGGACAACCACTTCCCCGACGTGTGGCACGTCGACCTGCTCGAGTGGGAGCAGCGCGGCAGCGCGGCCGAGGCGTGCGCGGACGTGCTGCTCGACAAGCGCTGGCCCGATCTCATTCGGCGCAAGGCGCTGCTCGCGCGCCTGACCGCGTTCGCGGTCGAGGGGCGGCCCGAGGATCCCTCGTCCTCCGCGCTCCTCAGTGGCGCGCGGGCGCGCCTCGCCGAGCAGCTCGCGCAGCTGCAGCTCTACGTGGTCTTGTCGCCGCTCGAGAAGCTGTTCGAGAGGCCCGAGCGGCAGGTCAAGGTCGCGGTCCTGACGGCGCTGCAGACGCTGTTCTTCAAGCGCAGCTTCATCACGGTGCGCGCGGGCCTGCGCGACGCGGACCCGGCGATCGTCGAGCAAGCGGCGCGCGCCGTCGAGGCGCTGTATTTCCAGCACGCGTTCGATCCGCTCGCGCGCATCGTCCGCGAGGCGCCGCAGGCGGGCGTGCGGGCCGCCGCGCTCCGCGCGCTCGCGCGCGTCGACACGCTGGAGGCCGCGGAGTTCCTGCTCGGCGTGCTCGAGCACGGCGCGCCCGTGGATCGCAGCGCCGCGCTCGAGGGCCTCAAGCGCTCGCGCGGCGCGCGGTTCGTCGAGCTCGCGAAGCAGAGCCTCCGCGCGTCGGGCCCCGAGGTGCAGAGCGCCATCCGCGAGGTCTTCCGCGCGCGCGGGATCGCCGCGTAGACGGCGCCCGGGTTTCAGCTACGCGGTCGGCTCGCCCACGATGCGACGCAGCTTGACGACGCTCTCCGCCTCGCCCATCACGATGAGCGTCGTGCCGGTCTGGATCACGTAGTCGGGCTCGGGGTTGTAGAGGAACGAGCGGTCGCTCTCGCGCACCGCGACGACGAGCACGCGCGTCTCGCGGCGGATCGGCGTGTCCTTGAGCGCCATCCCGACGAACGACGAGCCGGACTGCACCGTGACCTCCTCGAGGCGAAGGTTCTTGTCCTTGTCGCGGAGCATCTGGTCGAGAAACTCGTTCACCTCGGGGCGAATGAGCTCGCTCGCCATGCGACGACCGCCGATCTGCGTCGGGCTCACGACGCTGGTTGCGCCGGCCTTCATCATCTTGGGCGCCGCGTCATCCTCGACGACCTTCGAGACGATGCGCGCGGACGCGTTCAGGCTGCGCGCGCTGAGCGTCACGAACAGGTTGTCCTTGTCGTGCGTGAGCGCCGCGACGATGCCGCGCGCCGCCTTGATGCCGGCGGCGACGAGCATGTGGTCGTCGGTCGCGTCGCCGTGGACGAAGAGCATCTTGCCGCCCATCATCTCCTCGCTCATCCGCTGCAGGTGCGGATCGTTGCGGTCGATGACGACGAACGCCGTCTGCGTCGCGATGAGCTCCTCGATGACGTGCTTGCCGGTCGAGCCGGCCCCCGCCACGACGATGTGCCCGGTGAGCTGGGCGATCTGCTTGCGCATGCGATTTCTCCGGAGAGCCTGGCCGATGACCCCCTCGACGAGGAGGGCCGTCAAATTGCCTTGGAAGTAAGCGAGCGCGCCGACGCCGCTCACGATGAGGCCGAGCGTGAGCGCGCGCGCGCCGGGGACCTCGCCCATGTGCGAGAGCTCGCCGAAGCCGACCGTCGAGAGCGTGATGACCGTCATGTACACGCACTCGAAGAACTTCCAGCGGCCGTGGCCGAGGAGGAAGAAGCCGATGGATCCGACGCCGACCAGCGTGACCAGCGCCGCCAGCGCGGCGAGCATGCGGCGGAGGAGCGCGTTCATCCGGCCGCGAGTATATCCGCGAGCGCGTCGCCGACGTGCTCGAACGAAAACCGGAAGCCGGCGGCGTGGAGCGCGCTCGGAATGACGCGCTGGCCGGTGAGCAGCACGTCCGCGCGCGCGCCGAGCGCGGCGCGCAGCGCGAACGCGGGCGCGCGCACGCGCGACGGGCGGCCCAGCGCCGCGCCGATCGCGGCGGAGAGCTCGTTCATCGAGGCGGCGTGGGGCGCGGTGACGTTGAACGGGCCGGCGAAGCCGGCGGTGTCGATCGCGAAGACGAGCGCGCGGACCGCGTCGGCGAGGTGAATCCAGCTCACGATCTGCGTCCCTTTGCCGAGCGGGCCGCCGACGAACGCCCGAAACGGCGGCACCATGCGCGCGAGCGCGCCGCCCGGACCGAGGACGACGCCGAGCCGCGCGACGGCGACGCGCACGCCGGCGTCGCGCGCGGGCGCGGCGGCGGCCTCCCACTCCTCGCAGAGCCGGGCGAGCACGTCCTCGCCGTGCGGCGCAGACTCCGCGAGCGGCGCGTCGTCTTCGCGCATCCCGTAGATGCCGACCGCCGACGTCGCCACGAGGACGGGCGCGCGCCCGGCGCCGCGCGCGCGCGCGAGCGCCTCGGCGACGAGCCGCGTCGGCGTGATGCGGCTCGTGTGCAGCTCCTCCATGCGCGACGGCGTCCACCGCTCGTCCATCACGCCCGCGCCGGAGAGCGTGACCACGGCGTCCGCCTCTTCCACGACGCGCTGCCATTCGCCGGGGGCCGTCGGTGTCCACAGCGCCGCCGTCACCCGCTCGCCGAGCGCGCGGGGCGCGCCGCGCGTGAGCACCGTCACCTCGTCGCCGCGGGCCGCGAGGGCCGCGGACAGCGATGCACCTACGAACCCCGTTCCCCCGGTGACGACGACGCGCATGGCGCCATAGTGCCGATTTGGCGGTCACGTGGGAAATACGGATACGATGCCCGCATGTCGATTCTCCGGCTTGCGGCGGCGCTCGCGCTCTTCGGCACGATCGCGGCCTGTCAGCCGTCCACCGTCTCCGAGGCGGAGGCGAAGGGAGACGCGTACTGGCTCGACGCCAACGGCTCGCCGGAGGCCGTCGCCGCCCTGGGGCGCCTCGCCGACACGCGCCCGAAGGCGCTCGACGCGCTGAAGAAGCGCGCGGCCTTCGACACCAACGCGTACATCGCCGCGTGGGGCGGCGCCAAGCGGAGCCAGGCGTGGGGGCACGAGATGCTCCGCGAAGGCCTCGCGAACCCCAACCGCGCCGAGGCCGCCGCCACCGCGATGACGCGGACGGACTCGCTTCTCGCGACGTTCGTGTCGGACATCGAGGGGGCGATGTCGCGGCTGTCGGCGGGCGCGTCGGGCGGCTCGCTCGGCGCGCTGCTCGCCAGCATCGGCCCGCCGGCGCACGCCGCGGTCGAGCGCCGCCTCAAGGACGGCGCGTCGCGCGGCGCGATGTGCTCGGGCATCGCGTCGCCCGACACGAGCGCAGACGCGAAGGGCGTGCTCCTCGCGGTCCCCAGCGAATCGCGCGATCACGCGCTGTGCGTGAACGCCGTCGTCTCGATGGCCGCTTCCGACGACTCCGCCATCACGTGGTTGTCGGCCGTCGCCGAGCCCGGTCTCTTGTCGCAGGTCGCCAAGTCGAGCATCGTCCCGTGCTCGCGCCTCCATACGCTATGGACGAAGGCCCTCGCCGGCCGCACTACGCAGGTCTACTCGGGCCTCACCGTCCCCATCAACCTCTCGATCAAGCGATGCGCCGACGTCATGGATGGCGTGCTGAGCGACGCGCTCCTTCACGTCCCCGGCGTGCGCGCGACGATCGTGCAGGCGATCGATCCGTACGGCGCGGAGACCGGCCAGCTGAAGGAGACGTGCAAGCGCCTCCCGCAAGTGGCGAACGGCCCCGACGCGCCGATCGTCCGCGAGCGCGCGCTCGACCAGATCCAGCACGGCTGCCGCAACCGCACGCCGTGATGGCGGGCGCGCAGGCGCGCGGCGTTCGCCGCTCGCCGCGACCTTCTCTCGATCGCCTCGACGATCTGCTGCACGAGCTTCGGCTCCTGCAGCCCCGCGGCCCGGCCGCGACGTCGCGCTACTTCACGACGCGGAGGTACGGCGGCAGCTCGCGCTTCTTCGTCGGGCTCTTCGACGTCGGGGGCGCGCCGGTCGGTGCGCGGGCGGGCGCAGGCGCGGGCGCAGGCATCGGGCGGCGCGCGGACGGCGCGGGCGCGCGCGGCTGGCTCGGCTCGGCCGGCGGCACCGCGACGAGCTGGGGGCGCGGATCGGGCACGGCCTCGGGCCCCGTCTTCTTCTTGCGCGGCTTCTTGTGCGCGTTCGCGTTCGCGTTCGCGTTCGCGTTCGCGTTCGCGTCCGCGTTCGGGCCGGCGGACTTGGCGGCGCCCTCCCGGGTGGCCTTCGCCTGCGCGCCGCGCTTGGACGCGGGCTTCTTGGCGTTCGGGCCGCTCGGGGCGAGCGCGGGCGCCGCGGCGAGCGGCTTGTCGCGGACCACCTCGGGGCCACGCGGCGCCTTGGCGATCTCCGGCGGCACCTCGTCGGGCCAAACCATGCCGCGCCCGTCGTCCCCTACCATCGCGAAGACGCTGAGCCACGGCACGACGCAGTAGAACGGCGACCGGTTGAAGCTCAGCGTGCAGGCGAGGCCCTCCTCGTCGAGGCGGAGGTCGGGGATCGGAACCGGCATGTTGAGGCCGACCTGGAGGACCAGCTGCGGCTGCCGCTTGAACCACGGCGGCACCACCACCCCGGCCCCGCGCGGATCCAGATGAACATGCACGCTGCTTCGTTCGAGCAGCGCGAGCGCGACATCCTTCTTGGGCGGTAGCGGGTGAGACATCGGGGGGGTCTTCGAAAGGATAGCCTGCGGACGCGCACCGCGTGGCGCAGAAAGCCATGGTACACCCCCCGCCGTGCCGGTCTGCACTTTCCTGGAGACGCCGCCTGTGCCGTGCCTCGCGCCGGCTGGGGTCTTCGACGCGTACGGGTGGTGCGCCAGCGACGTCCTCGAGTGGCGGTGCCCGGCGACTTCGGGCCCCGGACGAGCGCCCGCGCTCTCCATGGAAGGGCCCCTCGACGGGACGAACCCCGCGCGAATGGTGTTCGTCCTGCGGGCGCCCGCGCCGTTCCTTCCCGCCGAGCTCGCGCGCCTGCACGCGTTCGGGTTGGGCCTCGAGGACGAGATGGCCCTCGCGCCGTACGGGATCGACGAGGCCACCGACGGCCTCTTCGAGCACCGTCTCCGACCGACCGACGCGATGTGGCTCGCGGCCGACAACCTGAACGCGCTCGTCTGGGGGCTTCACGACTGGGCGCACTTCCACAATCACGGGCCGTTCGAGGCGCGCGCGTGGACCGAGCTGCAGTGCGACGGCGCCGCGCTGGCGTGGCTCCGCCGCAACCAGCGGGCGGTCGGCCTCTCGGGCGAAGTGCTCGCGCGCGTCGCGCGGGAGTTGGCGGCGCTCTCGCGCGGGCGGTTCGAGGCGGAGGGCGCGGCGGCGCCGGACGTCGAGGGAGTCCTGGCGACGCTCGAGGCCGCCGGCGCGTAGTCGCGCGTCCGCGGGGTGCTCGGATTTCGGATGCGGCTCGTGCGTGGCCCCTTAGCGAGCGGAGCGCGCGAGTCGGTCGTAGAGCCACGTCGGCATCACGCGGGCGAGGCGCGTGAGGAGGTCGAGCGGCCAGGGAAACGAGATGACCGCGGGGGCCGACTCGAGGCGGTTCGCGATCACACGCGCCGCTTTTTCGGGCGTCCAGACGAGGGGGCGCGCGTGGCCCCGGTTCTTCGTCATCTCGGTGTCGACGAAGCCGGGCTGCACGTCGGTGACGCGAATCCCCGCGTCGTGCAGATCGAGGCGCAGGCTCTCGACGAACGTAGAGACCGCCGCCTTGCTCGCGCCGTAGGGGCCCGAGCGCGGCAAGCCGCGGCGGCCGGCGAGGCTCGTGACGGCGACGAGGTGACCGCGCTTGTGAGCGAGAAAGATGGGGATCGCCGCGGTAAGCGTCGCGATCGCGCCGCGTGTGTTGACGGAGAAGACCTTGTCGATTTCGGCCCACTCGAGCGTCGCCGCGTGCCCGCTCGCGCCGACGCCCGCGTTCGCGATCACCATCTCGAGCGCGCCGAGCTCGGCGTCGGCCTGAACGATCGCCGCTCGGATCGCGTCGGGATCGGCGACGTCCACGGGGAGGACGAGCGCCCGGCCGCCGCGCTCTTCGATGAGGCGCGCGACCTCGCGCAGCTCGGGCTCGCGGCGCGCACAGAGCGCGACGTACGCGCCGCGCGTCGCGAGCTCGAGGGCGAGCGCGCGGCCGATTCCGCTCGATGCGCCGGTGACGAGGACGGTCTTGACGGGCATCGTGCTTGGCAGCATGACCAAACGCGGCCCACAACGCTCACACTTTGTT
>JAYVXL010000966.1:0-2886 GCA_043785185.1 Myxococcales bacterium | reverse complement strand
CTGGATCGCCTCCCCGAGTTCGAGCGCGACAAAAGCTACCTCTGCGTGTGCAACCACCGCAGCTTCTTCGATCTCTACGCCGTCACCGGCTTCCTCGTCGGCCGCGGCATGCCGCATCGCCTGATGTTCCCGGTGCGCTCACAGTTCTTCTACGACCACCCGCTCGGCCTCTTCGTCAACGGCATGATGAGCTTCTTCGCGATGTACCCCCCGGTCTTTCGCGAGCGCCAGCGCCAGGCGCTGAACGTGCAAAGCCTCGACGAGGTCGCGCGCATCCTCAAGAAGGGCGGCGCGTTCGTCGGCATCCACCCCGAAGGCACGCGCAAGAAGGACGGCGACCCGTACACGTTCATGCCGGTGCAGAGCGGCGTCGGTCGCATCATCCACCAGGCGCGCGTGCCGGTGCTGCCGGTCTTCATCAACGGGCTCGGCAATGATCTGCCGAGGCAGATCGCGGGCAACGTGACGCGAAAGGGCGAGCGCATTGTCGTCGTCTTCGGCGCGCCGATCGACTTTGGCGCCACGCTCGATCAGCCGTCGAGCCCGCGCGTCTACAAAGCGCTCGCCGAGCGCGCGATGAGCGAGGTCGCCGCGCTCGGTCGAGAAGAGCGCGCGATCCGCGCCGCGCTCTGATTCTGACGCGCGGTGCGTCCCGGCAGCGGCGTCCACGCAACGGTCGACGCGCTCGACGCCGGCGCGCTCGACACGACGCTGTCCGCCCCGCGCCCGCACGGCCTCGCCCAGCAACTCTTGGCGATCATCCCCGACAGCTTCGTGAGCGCGTTCGTTTCGGGCGACGTGCTGCAGGTCCTCTTCCTCGCCGTGCTGACGGGCTCCGCGCTGGCTGCGCTCGGCGAGCGCGTCGCTCCGCTCGTCACGCTGCTCGAGAGCTTCGCCGCCGGCGTCTTCGCGATCGAGTGGGAAGGGGAGCTCGACATGGCGTGCGCGCGGCAGGCTCTTGGCCTGGCGCCGGCGTCCGAGCTACGCTCGGGTCCATGAGTGGCGTGTGCGCGTCGTGCGACGAACCGACCGAGGACGAGGAGGCGCTGTGCCCCAGCTGCCTGGCGAGCCCGGAGGAGGAGGAGGCGCAAGCGAGCGTGCTACGCACCCTCGGCGCGCGCGTCGAGATCGCGGCGCAGTACCGCGCGGCCAAGGGCGCGCTGCGCCTGGCGCGCGTCTACATGCGCGAAGCGCAGACCGTCGACGCCCGCGCGCGCGCGTGCTTGGACGAGGCTGCGGCGTGCCGCGCGCAGATCCGCGCGCTCCGCGGCGGGGAGGTGGCGACCCCGTCCGAGCGGCCCGGCCTCCGCAAGGCGCGTCTGCCGGACGCCGCCGCCGCGGTCACGCCCTTCCGCGCGGCGCGCTGAGCCGTACGTGACCGCGTCGCCCAAGGACCGCGCCGCGAGCCGCACCGCGCTCCTCGTGGCCGCGTACCGCGCTCGCCACGGCGCGCGGCCGGACGCGCTCGTCCGCGATTCGTGGGCGGCCGCGCTCGCGGGGCCGGAGGGGGCGGAGCTCGCGGCCCGCCAAGACGCGCTCTACCCGCACCTCGAGCTCTGGGTCGGCGTCCGCACCGCGTACCTCGACGCCCACGTCGCGACCTGGACGGGCGCGCCGCACGGCTTTCGCCAGGTCGTCATCCTCGGCGCCGGCCTCGACATGCGCGCCTTCCGCCTCGCCGCGCCGGGCGTGCGCTTCTTCGAGGTCGACCACGCCGCCAGCCAGGCCGACAAGCGCGCGCGCCTCACCGCGGCGGGCGCGTACCCGAACGACAAAGCCACGTACGTCGCGTGCGACTTCGAGAAGGAGACGTTCGTGAACGCGCTCGAGCGTGGCGGCTTCGACCGCGGGGCGCCGGCGCTCGTCCTATGGGAAGGCGTGACGCCGTACCTGCCGGAGCCGGCGATCCGCGCGACGCTCCGCGCCGTCGCCCACGACTGCCACCCGCGCTCGATCGTCGCCTTCGATCATCTCCTCAAGAAGGTCACCCAGCGCGAAGCGGCGAACGACACGCAGGCCTTCGTCGACGCGCTCGGCGAGAGGGTCGTGTGGGGCACCAACGATCCGGTGCCGCTCCTCTTCGAGGAGGGCTTCCGCCACGTCCGCAGCCTGACCTTCGACGAAGCGTGCCTCACGTTGACCGGCACCTACGAGCGCGCCCGCGAGTTCCGCTTTCAGCGCATCGTCTGGGCGAGCGCGACGGCGCCCGCCGCGCTCTAGGAGCCCGTCCACGTAAGACGTGTACGGGCTCCTAGGTTCTACCCTTGCGGGGCCAGGCCCCCTCGCGGCTTCGCCGCGAGCCTCCCCCACATCGCTTCGCGAGTCGTGCTCCGCACGACGAGCGGGGGAGCTGAATTTGCGTGAACGTCAGCCCGCCGACTTGCGCTTCTTCGCGGCGGCGGCCGGCGCCTTCGGCTCCGCCTTCTTCGGGCCCGGCCGCACGCTCTCCGGCGCGCGCGCGTCGGGGGCGGACGGCGCGTCGTTGGCGGCCTTCTGCTGCTGCGCCTCGGAGACGCTGCGCTTGAGCGCCTCGAGGAGATCGATGATCTGCGCCTTCGGCGCCTCCGGCGACACCGTGATCTCCTGGCCGGCCGCCTTCTGCTCGACCGCCGCCATCACGCGCGACGCGTACTCGTCCTTGTAGCGCTCGGCCTTGAACTCCGGCTGCCCGAGCTGCTCGATGAGCTTGTCGGCCAGCTGGCGCTCGACGTCTTTGAACTCGAACTTGCCGCCGGTCTCGACGTCGTCGAACGCGCGGACTTCATTTGCATAATACACCTGATGCAGCGCGAGGCCGTTTTTGTAGGGCCGCACGAGCACGATGTTCTCCTTGCCGCGCGTCCAATACTTGCCGACGGCGATCTTCTGCGCGCGCTCCATCGACTC
>JAYVXL010000965.1:0-2890 GCA_043785185.1 Myxococcales bacterium | reverse complement strand
CCGTCGGGGGTCATCTCGAACGACGTGAAGCCCGCCGTCGTCACGCGCATGCGCTCGCGCCGCGCGCGCTCCTCTTGCGACAGCGTCTCGGGACCCTTGGCGACGGCCTCGGGCGTGAGCAGCTCCTTCGCGCGGCCCGTCGCGAGGTCGAGCTCGTAGAGCGACTGCGACCGGCTGCGCGCGCCCGCGCGGAGGAAGAGGACGGCTTTGCCGTCGGGCGTCGGCGTCGCGCCGACCGGCGCGCCGAGGCGGAAGTTCTTGGTGAGCGCGAGGCGCCGCACGAACTCGCGGTCCATCGTCGGCGACGGGGCGGGGAGCGCGGGCCCCTTTTCGCGATCGCCCGTGGCCCCGTCGGCCTCGCGCGCGATCGCGCGGAGGAGCGGTCGCGACGGGCCCGGCGGCGTCGCCGGCGGCCGGGCGGGGCTCTCGGCACACGCGCCTCCGAGGGTCAGCGTGACCGCGAGCGCGATGACGGCGGGGACCCGGCTCCTCATGGAGCGACGGTACCTGTGCGGGCCGCGCCGCGCCACGGGCAAGCGGCGAGGCGTCGCCTCCTCACCCGCCGACGGCGAACTTGAACGGGTAGCCGGCCACAGTCGTCGGCGTCTCACTCGCCGGGAACTTCCACCCGCGCACGACGCGCACGAGGCAGCCCTCGACCCGCGGGTTGCCGAGGGTCGTGCCCGCGACGCTCGCGGAGCTGACGGTACCGGCCGGCTCGATTTGCCAGGCGACGGTGACGCCGCCCGAGAGGTTCGGGTTCCTCTGCGCTTCGGTCTCGTAGCAGGCGCGCACGCCGCCGAGGTGGCTCATCACGACGCGGCGCACCTGCTCGGGCGAGAGGCCGCCCGAGGACTTGCCGCTCGCCGCCTGCACGCCGACGGCGCGCTCGCTCGGTCCTTTTCCGTTGCCGGGCCCGCCGCCCGCGCCGCCGCCGCCGGCGCCGCCGTTGCCGCGCCCGCCCGGCCCGCCGTTGCCCGCGCCGTAGCCGCCGCCGTTGCCGGCGCCCCAGCCCGTCTGCATCGTGCCGCCGCCGAACGCGACGCCGTTCGCGTTGCCGCCGCCGCCGCCGCCTGCGCCTTTGAGCGCCGTGCCGGGGCCGCTGCCGAGCACGAGGTTCGCGCTGTTCATCCCGCTGAGCGCGTTCGCGACCGTGTCGATCGTCTTGAGGGTGTGGCGAATCTCGTCGCCCGTCTCGTCGTTCAGGACGTCGGAGAGGCCGCCGAGCTTCGCCGCGGGGCGGACGTCGCCCGGCAGCTGCGTGTCCTTCTGACCGCCCTTCAGCCCGAGCTTGCCGGCCGCGTCGGGCATCTTCTGCCCGCCGCCCTGCTTCTGCTTGTCCTGCGCGCCGGGATCCTTTACGCCGCTGCCGCCCTTGTCGTCGGCCTGCGCCGTCGGCGGCGGCGGCTCCTCGATCGTCGCGCGGTGCAGGCCGAAGCGCGCCGCGTATTCGTCGGGGTTGGTGAGCTCGAGGGGCTTATTGAGGGGAGGCGGCGTCATCAGCGTGCGCACCATGCCGAGCATGCCGACGTGGAACACGCCGCTCGAGAAGAGCGCGAGCAGCGTGAGCAGCTCGAGGCCGAACGAGCTTTTGATCTCGTCGGCCGGTGTCGTGTACTGAAAGAAGATCGCGAAGAGGCCGTACTGCATGAGGCCGTAGTCGCCGGGCATGACGGCGATGGGCTGGCCGGCCTTCGCGAGCGCCACGGGATCTTCCTGCCGACCGCGCAGGCGCATCATCCCAGCGATGGCGCCGCGCGGGTCGAGCTCCCACCCGCCTTGCGCCGCGCGCACGGGCACCGGCGGGATCTCGAGGCCGTCGGGCACGGGCAGCGCGGCGTCGCGGCCGTCACCGATCGTGAACGACTGACCTCGCTTGAGCGTGCGGAGCGCGACGACCGTGGTGCCCCACACGGCGGCGACGCGGAGATCCTGAGGGCGCACGCTCGAGACGGCAGCTGCCATGCCCCAAGCATAGCGGACGGCGACGGCGCAGGCCGCTTTCTAGGAAACGCGTCAGAAGCTCGGATCGCGCCGGGTGTCCGAGAGCTCGCGCATGAACGAGCGATGACCGAGATCGCCCGCCGCGAACTCTGCGCGCACGCGTCGCAGGAAGTAGACGAGCTGCGGGCTCCGCAGGCGCCCCTCGATCTCGACCTCGCCGAAGCGGAAGACGCGCGCGCCGCCGTCGAGCGTCTTGGCCTCGACGGCGCCCGCGTCTTTCGGGGCCGCAGATTGCGCGGCGCCGGTGCTCTCGGCGCGCGCGGTGAGCGACGACGCGTCGAGGTCGGCGGGGGCGCCGGCGTCCTTGCCGGGCTTCTTCGTCGCAGCGGCGCCCGGCGGCTTTCGCCGCGGCTGCGCGGACGCGAGCGTCGAGAGCCCGAGCGCCCCGGCGGTGAGGCCCGCGAGGACGAGGAACGCGGCGATGCGGCCCTTGCGCGTCACGGCTTCTTTCCCTCCAGCTTCTTCGGCTCGGGCTTCGCGTTCGCGGCGGCGCTCACGGTGCTCAGGTACCGCTCGGCCTCGGCGCGCGCCGGGTGATCGCTCGGCGCGTCGGACAAGAAGCGCGAGAAGTACGCCTTGGCGTCGCCCGGCTTCTTCAGGAAGTCGGCGTAGAGGACGCCGGTGTTGAAGAGCGCGCTCACGTGGTGCGGATCCTTGTCGAGCACCTTGTCGAGCAGTTGGCGCGCCTCCTCGAGCTTCGCCGCGCCGGTCTTCGGGTCGGCCTCACCGCGCAGCGCGGCGGCCAGGCCGACCTGCGCGCTCGTGTCGTCGGGCGACAGCTGGAGGATCGCCCGGAACTGCTCGCTCGCCTTGCCGTACACGCCCGCGCGCAGGAGCACGGTGCCCATGTTGAGGCGCGCCGTCGTGTCGCGCGGGTCCTCCTGCG
>JAYVXL010000964.1:0-9443 GCA_043785185.1 Myxococcales bacterium | reverse complement strand
TGGGCGCCGTCCGGCCCCGGTCCCGTCGGCGCGGCCGCGGCGGCCGCCGCGTACGGGTCCATCGCGAGCGCCATCGTCGGCCGCGACATCGGCATGGGCTCGTCCGGCGGCTCGGTGTCGTCCGGCCGGAACTGCCCGAGGCTCTGCGCCGTCTCCGGGTGAAGGCCGCCGAACTCCATGAACGACGGCGGCCCCAAAGGCGCCGTGTTCGTCGGCACGCGCGACGCCGCGATCGGCGCGCTCGTGAGGCGCACGCCGCAGTTCGGGCAGAACACCATCGGCGGGACGCGGATCGGCTCGCCGCACGTCGCGCACGGCGTGCGCCCACCCGGCGCGCGCGACGGCGTGCCGAAGCCCGAGGTCTCGTGGCGCAGGACGCCGGCGAGGGCGTCGGCGAGCTCCGACGCCGTGCCGAAGCGACCGCGTCGGTCGCGGTCGCACGCGCGCGCAAACCACGCGTCGAAGGCCCGCGAGAGGTGGGGCGCGGCGCGCGACGGGACGGGCATCGGTCCGTCGAGGATCGCCGCGAAGAGCTCGGGCATCGACGCGGCCTCGAACGGGAGCACGCCCGTCACCGCGAAGTAGACGCTCGCGCCGAGCGACCAAAGATCCGCGCGCGCGTCGGCGCCGAGGCCCGCCTGGAGGCGCTCCGGCGCGACGAAATACGGCGTCCCGAGCGCCGGCGGCAGAGAGGGATCGGGCGGCGGGCTCGCGAAGCTCAGGCCCGTGAGGAACGCGCTCTCGCGCCCGTCGCGGGGGGCGATGAAGACGTCGTCCGGCTTCACGTCGTTGTGGAGCAGGCCGCACGCGTGGAGCGCGTCGAGCGCGCCGGCGACGTCGCGCACGAGCGCGATCAGGTCGACGACAGACATCGCGCCCACGCGCAGCACGCGCGCGCGGAGCGGCTCGCCGTCGATGCGCTCCATCACGATGAACGGCAGCCCGTTCTCCGCCGTGCCGACGTCGATCACCGGCACGACGCGCGGGCTGGTCAGTCGCGCCGCGACGCGCGCGCCCGAGAAGAACCGCTCGCACGCGTCGGCCCTCGCGGCGAGCTGCGGGTCGAGGAACTTGATCGCGACCTGCACGTCGAGCGAGGCGACGCGCCCGGCGTGCACGGAGCACCGATCGCCGCGCCCGATGCACTCGCCGACTTCGTAGCGGCCGACGAGGAGGTTGGTCGATGCTTGCATCACGCGTCCTTCGCGCAGCGAAAGCCGACGTTGGGGCCCGCCTCGACGCTCGAGCCCCAGCTCCGCGCCGTCGTGCGGCTCATCGACGGCGGCGACAGCCAGCCGCCGCCGCGCAGCACGTGGCTGGCGCCGGCGCGCGGCGCGGCGCCCTCGGCGAGGCTCTCGACGTACCAGTCCGCCGTCCACTCCTCGACGTTGCCCGCGAGGTCGAGCACGCCGAAGGCGCTCGCGCCGGCCGGGCGCGAGCCCACGCGCGCCGGGCTCTTGCCGCCGCAGCTGCGCCCCGTCGACTCGTGGAGGAGCGTCACGGCCGCGCCGCAGCTCGTCGCGTTTCCGAACGGGAACTTCACGCGGGCGCTCCCGCGCGCCGCGAACTCCCACTCGGCCTCGCGCGGCAGGCGCTTGCTCTGCGCGCGGCAGAACGCGTCCGCGTCTTGCCAGCGAACGCACGAGACGGGCAAGTCCGGATCGCCGAGGTCGTACGTGCACGTCTTGCTCGCGCGAGACGGCGCCGCGCACGCCCGCGCGTCGACGCACGTTCGGTACGCCGCGACGGTCACCTCGGTGCGATCGATCCAGAACGGCGGCAGCGTGACCGCGTGCGGCGGTCGCTCGTTCGGCGCGGCGCTCTTGTCGGCGCTGCCCATGGCGAAGCGCCCGCCCGGCAGGCGGATCATCCCGTCGCGCGTCGGCAGCGCGGCGTGCGGCGGCGCCGGCGCGCCCGCGGTCGCGCCCGACGGCGTCGCGCTCGGCGCGGCGGGCTCCCCGTCCTCGGCGCCGTCGTCGTTCGGCGCTTGCGCCAGCACGCCGGGCGCGGCGGCGACCATCGCGACGGCGATCAGAAGGAGGCGCGCCCGCATGGCATGAGTAAAGCGGGGAAACGGTCTCCGAGTCGAGCCGCGCGAACGAACCGCGCGAAATTCGACGAGATCTCGGGACGCGAACCGTCCGCCTGCACCGGACGCGCCGCGTTTCGCCGATGGATCGTCCGCACCGCGGCGCACGAGGCGAGTGCATCAGGGGAATGGTCGGACATACACACACAAATCGCGTCGCATCGGCGTCTCCGAGCCCCGCCAAATCCGCCGCGACGCGAGAAAACCGCCGTCCCGTGAACGGTCCTGAGTTTGCAACGTGACGGGTCATGCACGGGGCCGTCCGGACAGCGATGGGAGCGGCGTTCGCGACGGCGAGCGCAGTCTTCCTCTGGTCCGCGCCCGCCCCCGCGCAGGAGTCGCTCACGCTGTCGCGCGCGCTCGAGATGGGCCGTCAGCGCTCGATGCAGCTGCGCGGCGCGCGCGCGCACGCCGAGTCGGCGGAGGCGAACATCGACGAGCAGCGCGCCGGGTATTACCCCACGCTCACCGCCAACGTCGCCGGGAGCGGCGCCGCCGTGCGCGACACGCAGCCCACGCCGCCGCCGGCGGAGGGGCTCTTCGCGTTCGTCAACTACACCGCCGCCGCGAGCGCCGGCACGAGCGTGCGCTGGACGCTGTGGGATTTCGGCCGTACGGGCGGCAGCGTCGCGGCCGCGGAGGCGAGCCACACGTCGGCGACCGCGAGCGTCGCGGGCAAAGAGATCGGCGTGATGAGCGACGTCGCGAGCGCGTACGTCACGCTTCACTACAAGGAGCAGCTGCGCGAGGTGACGAAGGCGACGCTGAGCCAGCGCGAGCGGCTCGTCGTCATCGCCAAGGGGCTCATCAAGGCGGGCCTGCAGCCGCCGCTCGAGGAGATCCGCGCATCGGCGCGGGCCGAGGCCGCGCGGCTCAGGCTCGCGACCGCCGAGGCGGACGTGTACGACGCGCGCGCGGTGCTGGCGGCGCTGCTCTCGCTCGATCCGGCCGCCCCGCTCAAGGTCGCGCCGCCGCGCCTGCCGCGCCTCGACATGGACAGCGCGCTCGCGATGCGCGAGGCCGAGCACCTGCCGTCGGTCGCGCAGGCGACGGCCGATCACGAGTCGCGCGAGGCCACCGCGGACGCCGCGCAGGCGCGGTACCTGCCGACGCTTTCCCTCGCGATCGACGACGCGTACCGGCTCACGCGCTCGGACAAAAGCGACGTCCTCCTCAATACACGCCAGGCGACGGCGCAGGTCGTCCTCTCGGTGCCGATCTTCGACGCGTCGATCGCGCCGAACCTCACCGGCGCGCGCGCCGACGCCGCGAGCGCCGCCGCGGCGCTGGAGCAGGCCAAGCGCGACGCGCGCAGCGACGCGGCGCGCGCGGCGTTCGCCGTCCGCACCTCCGCCGTCGCGCTCGAGCACGCGCGCCGCTCGGCGGATGGCGCGAGCGCGGTCCTGCAGATCGTCCAGGCCCGCTACATCCAGGGCCTCTCGAGCCCGCTCGAGCTCATCGACGCGGAGAGCTCGGACTCGGACGCGCGCATCCAGCGCACGCAGTCGGAGCTCGCGCACGCGCTCGCCACCGTCCGCCTGCTCGTCGCGACGGGCCGCAAGATCGTCGAGGAGTCGCCGTGAACAGCAGCGGCACGCCCATCGCCCCCCTCGGCCCGAACCCCGGCCTTTTTCGCGCGGAGGCGATCGAGCACCACGCCGGCGGCGAGGAGGTGGGTGACGTCCTCCGCTTCGACCGGCAGTGGCCGCGGGTCATTTACAAGATTCTCATCGCCGCCGCGATCGTCGGCTTCCTGTTCGTCAGCCTCTTCAACGTCGACGAGTACGCCTCCGGCCCCGCCGTCGTGCGCGTCGACGGTCGCCGCATGATTACCGCGACGACGCCAGCCACCGTCGACGGGGTGCTCGTCCGCCCCGGACAGCTCGTCGACGTCGGCGCGGTGCTCGTGCGCATGTACAACACCGAAGAGAACAACGAGCTCCAGCGCGCGACGCGCGAGTTCGATCTGCAGCTCGTGCGCATGCTCCGCGACCCCGGCGATCTCTCGGTGAAGCAGTCGCTCGCGAACCTGCGCGCGCAGCGCGACCAGGCGAAGAACGTCGTCGAGTCGCGCACCGTGCGCGCGGAGGTGCAGGGCTACGTGAGCGACGTGCGCGTGCGCCCCGGTCAGCACGTCAACGCCGGCGAGGTGCTGCTCGCGGTCGCGCCGAAGGGCAGCGCGCAGGTGTCGCTGGTCTCGATGGTCCCCGCCGACTACCGCCCGATGCTGAAGAGCGGCCTCAAGATGCGCTTCGAGCTCGACGGCTTCCGCTACGAGTACTCGGACCTCACCGTCACCGACGTGTCCGCGGAGGCCGTCGGCCCGAACGAGGTGCAGCGCTTCCTCGGCCAGGAGCGCGCGGACGCCGTGCAGCTCGATCCCGGCGCCAAGGTCCTCGTCACCGCCAACCTCCCCGCCGCGACGTTCACCTCCGAGGGCCAACCCTACGGCTACTTCGACGGCCTCACCGGCACCGCGCAGATCCGCGTCCGCAGCGAGCCCATCCTCGTCACCCTCGTGCCTGCGCTCCGTCAGTTCATGCCGCAGTTTCTCCCGTGAAGGAAGCCATGGCCCCCCAGTCGCAAACCATCGTGCGCCGCCTCATCGCCGAGTTCCCCGCGCTGAAAAAGCTCGGTGAGCCGCTCCGCACGAAGGAGATCCCCATCGTCGCGCAGGCGATGGCGACCGACTGCGGCGCCGCGTGCCTCGCGATGTGCCTCGAGTACCTCGGCAAGCACGTCCCGATCGACGAGCTGCGGAGCTCGATGGCCGTCGGTCGCGACGGCGTGACGGCGCGCGCGATCCTCGAGGCCGCCGCCCTCTACGAGCTGCGCGGCCGCGGCGTGAAGCTGGACGTCGCCGATCTCGAGCACCTCCCCCGCGCGTCGATCCTGCACTGGAATTTCAGCCACTTCGTCGTGTTCGATTCGGTCACGAAGGACGGCCTCAAGATCGTCGACCCCGGCCTGGGCCGCCGCACGGTGCCCTGGGACGAGGCGCGGAAGGCGTTCACCGGCGTCGCGCTGCTCATCGAGAAGACGGAGAAGTTCGCCCCGACGAAGGCCGGCGAGAACCCGGTCTGGCGCCACCTCAAGGGCGCGCTCAAGGGGTCGAACGACTGGCACCGCATCGCGCTCGCGTCGATCTTCCTCGAGATGCTCGCGTTGGTGCTCCCGATGATCAACGGGCGCCTCGTCGACCGCGTCGTGCCGCGCAACGACGTGCACCTGCTCGGCGTGCTCGTCGCGGGGCTCGTCACCACCGTCGTCTTCCATTTCGTCACCTCCATCACGCGCAGCCAGCTGCTCTTGCAGCTGCGCACCGGCTTCGACGCGAAGATGACGTTCGGCTTCATCGAGCACCTGCTCCGCCTGCCGTACGGCTTCTTCGAGCGCCGCCACGCGGCGGATCTGCAGATGCGCGTCGGCAGCGTCGCGACCATCCGCGAGACGCTCACCGGCGCCGTTCTGAGCGGCAGCATCGACGGCGTCATGGTCGTGAGCCACCTCCTGTTCCTCTCGATGATCAGCCCCAAGATGGCCGCGATCGCCGCGGTCATCGTCCTCGTGCAGGTCGCCGTTTACCTCGCGACGCGGGCGAAGCTGCGCGAGCTCGCGGGCGGCAGCATCGCCAAGCAGGCCGAGGCGGCCAACGCGCTGAACGAGCTCCTCGCCGGCATGGAGTCGCTCAAGGCGAGCGGCTGCGAGCAGAAGGCGTCGCACACCTGGGCGGCCCGCTACGTCGACGTGATGAACATCGGTCTCCGCCAGGGCAGCATGGCCACGTGGTCGCAGGCGCTCCTGTCGACGATGCACATCGTCGGCCCGATGGTGCTGCTCATCGGCGGCGTCGTCGAGGTCATGGACCGCAAGATGAGCCTCGGCGTCATGATGTCGGCCAACGCGCTCGCCGTCGGCTTCATCTCGCCGATGATGAACCTCGTCTCGACGCTCCAGTCGCTGCAGACGACGCGCGTGCACTTGACGCGCATCGACGACGTCCTCGGCACGCCGCCCGAGCAGGAGAACGTGGGCGGCCACCTGCGGATCGCGCCGCGCCTTCAGGGCCGCATCGCGCTCGACCGCGTGAGCTTCCGCTACGGCCCCAAGCTGCCGCTCGCCGTCAAGAACGTGTCGGTGAAGATTCGCGCCGGCGAGAGCATCGCCATCGTCGGGCGGTCGGGCTCGGGCAAGACGACGCTCGGCCGCATCCTCCTCGGCCTCTACCAGCCGACGGACGGCGGCGTGTCGCTCGACGAGAACCCGCTCACGCAGCTCGATCTGCGCAGCGTCCGCCGTCAGCTCGGCGTCGTCATCCAGAAGCCGCACGTCTTCGGCACGACCATCCGCGCGAACATCGCGCTCGCCGAGCCGGACATGCCGCTCGCGCGCATCAAAGAGGCCGCGGTCCGCGCGTGCATCCACGACGACATCGCGAAGATGCCGATGGCCTACGACACGCCCGTCGTCGCTGGCGGCGCGTCGCTCTCCGGCGGACAGCGCCAGCGCATCGCCCTCGCGCGCGCGCTCGCGGCGGACCCGTCGATCGTGCTGCTCGACGAGGCGACGAGCGCGCTCGACTCGATCACCGAGACCGCCGTGCAGCGCCAACTCGAGGAGCTGCGGTGCACGCGCATCTTCATCGCGCACCGACTCAGCACCGTCGTCGGCTGCGACCGCATCCTCGTCATGGAGGACGGCGCGCTCGTCGAGCAAGGGACGCACCGCGAGCTGCTCGCCAAAGGCGGCGCGTACGCCCGCCTCGTCGACGCGCAGCTGAGCGAGAGCGGCGAGCGTCCGATCTTCGGCCGCGCAGCGATCACGCCGGCGCCTTCCGCGCAGACGCCGCCGTCGCGCCAGGCCCCAGCGCAAATGCCTCCGCAGCGCCCCGCGGCCGAAGGGCCCCGTCGCGCGCAGCAGGCGTCGGTGGTGCAGCTCGGCGAGCGGCGGGCCGTCCGCGCGCGCGAGGTCGCCCCCGCCATGCTCGAGGCCGCCGGCGCCGGCGCGCCCTACTACGATCCCGACGCGCCGACCTGGCACGCCGCGGACGAGGACGTCTGGGACGATCCCGACGCCGCCCTCTACGGGAGGACGCGATGAGCCCTCGCGTCGTCACGCGCTGGGCGGCCAAGGGGCTGCTCGCGCTGGTGGTGCTGGTCGGCGCGCCGCTCGTCGGAATGCTCCTCACGCGGAGCAGCGAGGCGAACGAGGCGCCCAAGGACGCCCTCGCCAAGGCAGCGCCGACGCCCGGCGGGCCGCAGGTCGCGAACGACTTCGTCGGCGTGCTCCTCCCGCCGCAGATGGCGAACCTCTCGCCGCGCGCAGACGGCAAAGTGCTCGAGATCCGCGCCAAGGCCGGGCAAGCGGTGCGCAAGGGCGACGTCCTCGTCGCGTTCGATCTGCGCGAGCGCGAGCACGATCTCGCGATCGCCGAGGCCCAGCTCAAGGTCGCGCGCGCCGAAGCGGCGGGCGCCGGCTCCGAGTACATGGCCGCCCGCAAGCGCGCGGCGCGCCGTAACGCTACGGTCGACGTCGGCGGACAACGCGTCGCGCTCGTCTCCGGCGAGGAGGCGGCGCAGTCGCACTTCGAGGCGCAGAGCGCGGGCGCGCGGGCCGCGTCGGCCGCCGCCCACATCGCCGAGATGAAGGCGAGGACCGACCAGCTCCGCCTCGCGCTCCAGGAGAGCGAGCTGCGCGCGCCGTTCGACGGCGTCGTCTCGTCGATCAACTTCGAGCCCGGTACGACCGCGCACACCGGCGACATCGTCGCGCGCGTGGTCGGCGGCGAGGGGCTGCGGGCGCGCATCGCCGTGCCCGAGGAGTCCGCGTCGCTCCTCCACGCGCGCCACGCGCGCATCACGATCGACGGCAAGGTGCTGATGGCGGCGATCGACCAAGTGACCCCGGAGGCCGAGCCGGCGTCGCGCGCGTTCGTGGTCGAGGGGAGCGTCGACCTGCGCAACGCCGGGTGCACCAGCGGGTGCAGCGCGTTCGCCGGTCGCCCGATGCGCGCGCAGCTCGAGCCCTGATGCCGAGGCCGCTTCGTTCGACGCGCCTGCCCCCGCAGCGGCGCGCCCGCCGGTGGGTCACTCCCCCTTGAAGACGGCGAAGACGGCGCCGGTGGGGTCCTGCAGCACGGCGAAGGTGCCGATGCCCGGCGCCGTCGTCGCCGGCGCGAGCACCGTGCCGCGGAGGCGCGCGGCGCGCTTCACGGTCGCGTCGACGTCGTCGACCGCGACGTACGACAACCAGGCGCTCGGGCCCGCCATCTTCTTTTTCATCACGCCGCCTGCCGACGCGCCGCCCGCGCGTTTCAGGTGGTGGTACTCGCCGGCCGCGCCCATCTCGCGGGCGGTCGACGTCCACCCGAAGACCTTGCCGTAGAACGCGAGCGCGGCGCTCGGCGCGTCGACGAGGGCCTCGACCCAGCAGAACTGCCCGGCCGGGATTTTGCCCTCGGGCTCGGCGGCCTCTTCGGCCGGCGCGAGCAGCGAGAAGCTCGCGCCATCCGGGTCGAGGAGGACGGCGACTCGTCCGACGGGAATGTCCATCGCAGGCGCCATCACCTTGCCGCCCGCCGCCTTGACCGTCGCGATCGTGGCGTCGACGTCGGGCGTCGAGAAGTACACGTTCCAGTGCGGCGGGAGGCCCTTCGCGCGCTCCGCCGGCACCGCGCCGCCGACGTCCTTCTCGCCGGACTTGAAGAGCGTGTATTTGCCGGCGCCCATGTCCACCTCGGTGGGCTTCCAGCCGAAGAGCTCGGCGTAGAAGGCCTGCGCGGCCTTGGTGTCGGTCGTGACGAGCTCCTGCCAGAGGAAACGCCCGGTCGTCGTGGTCTTGCTCATGATGGGATTCTCCGAAGTTGGCGGGCCGCGCCGTGCGGCTCCGACCTGACGACGCGCGGCGCGCGCGAGGATCGACAGGCCACGAACAATTATTTCGCGCGGTAGGATGCCGCATGGCTGCCCCTTCCCTGCTCGCCCCGTCGGTCCTCTCCTACGCGAACGGGCCGAGCGCGACGCCGCTCCTCGGCGAGACGATCGGCGAGAACCTTCGGCGCGCCGTCCAGCGCTTCGGCGCGCGCGAGGCGCTCGTCGTGCGGGGCAGCGGCCGCGCCGCATATCGCGCGACGTACGAGGAGCTGTGGGACGCGACGACGCGCGCCGCGCGCGGCCTCCTCGCGCTCGGCGTGGGGCGCGGGGACCGCGTCGGCATCTGGGCGCCGAACCGCTGGGAGTGGGTCGTCGTCCAGTACGCGGCCGCGCGAATCGGCGCGGTGCTCGTGAACGTCAACCCGGCGTACAAGACATCGGAGCTCGAGTACGTGCTCAAGCAATCGGGGACGAGCGTGCTC
>JAYVXL010000963.1:0-9454 GCA_043785185.1 Myxococcales bacterium | reverse complement strand
CGGGCGATCGCACCGGCTTCGGCGGCAAGCGCTACGCGACGGCCGTGACGTCGGCGTCGAGCTTCGGGGACGCGTTCGGCGACTACCTCGGCTTCCTCGCGCCCCGCATGGAGCACGCGCGCCGCGTCCTCAAGCCGACGGGCGCCCTCTACCTGCACCTCGACTACCGCGAGGTCCACTACTGCAAGGTGATGCTGGACGGCATCTTCGGCCGCGCGAACTTCCAGAACGAGATCATCTGGGCCTACGACTACGGCGCGCGCACGACCAAGCGCTGGCCGGCGAAGCACGACAACATTTTGTATTATGCAAAGGACGCGGCGAAGGTCTTCTTCGACGCGCAGGCGGTCGACCGAATTCCGTACATGGCGCCGGGGCTCGTGGGGCCGGAGAAGGCGGCGCGCGGCAAGCTCCCCACCGACACGTGGTGGCACACGATCGTGAGCCCCACCGGCAAGGAGAAGCTCGGGTACGCCACGCAGAAGCCGCTCGGCGTCGTGCGGCGGGTGGTGAAGGCGTCGTGTCCGCCGGGCGGCATGGTGCTCGACTTCTTCGCCGGCAGCGGGACGGCCGGGGCCGCGGCGCTCGAGCAGGGGTGCGGATTTCTCTTGGTCGACGAGAGCGCGGAGGCGATCGCGGTCATGAGGCGGCGCTTCGCGGGGCAGGACGTGCGCTTCTCGAGCGGCGCCGCCGCCCGCTGACGGACGGACGAGGCGCAGCCGCGCTCGCCTACGCCGCGGCCTCTCCGTCCAGGTCCTTCAAGAGCGTCGCCAGCTCCGCCTTCAGCTCGGGCCGCTTGCCGAGCGGCTCGCAGAGGCGGCGGATGATGAGGAGCGCCTCGTCCTCGAGCGCCTCGGCGTCGCGGTTGTACTGCAGGATCGCGCTCTCGCACGCCTGGAGCTCGCCGTCGCTCGTCTGCTCGTGCCCCGCGAGGGCCGCGCGCAGCTCGTGGATCTGGAACTCGAGGTCGCTCAGCGTGCGCTGGTGGTTCTCGACGCCCTCGAGCGCCTTCCTCTCGTCGTCGCGCGCCAGCATCCACGCGTCCATCGCGCCCGCGGCGGCGCGGTACGCGGCCGACAGATCCGCGTACGGCTCCTGGAAGCCGGAGCGCCCCTCCCAGATGAGGACCTCCTTGTGCGCGGCGGCGTAGCGCGCTTGTGCCTGCTTCACGTCGTCGGCCGTGAGCGTGGCCATCGCGCGCGCGACGCGCACCTCGTCACGCGCGCGCGACGTGTCGATGCCGAGCGCGTCGACGGCGTTGCCGAAGCGCGTGCGGCTCTCGCGGGCCCTGCCGTCGAGCGAGCCGAGGCGCTTCTGCTCCCCGAGGCAGATCTCGTAGATGGCCTCGATGCGCTTGATGAGCGTCTTTACGTCACCGAGCCGCTGCGTGACCTCCGCCGGCGGACGGCCCCCGTGCGCGCGCGCCAGCATCTGCTCCACCGCCTTGATTCGCCGCGCCCACGGGTCGTCGCGCGACGACGGGAGCACCTGCAGCGTTCGCTCGGAGGTCGGCCCCTCCTCCTCCTCGGGCGGGATGTGGATCCCGTGCGCCTCGGCGATCTGACGGAGATCCTGGTGGACGCGGTGGGCGTCGACGGGGCGCGCCTTCGTGTCCTTGGCCAGCAGCGCGAGGACGAGCGTGTCGAGATCCTTCGGGACCTTCGGGTTCAGCCTCGTCGTCGTGCCCGCTTTTTCGTGCAGGTGCTTGACGAAAAAGGTCGCGACGTCCGGGGCGTCGAACGGGAGCTTGCCCGTGAGCATCTCCCAGTAGATGACGCCGAGCGCGTAGAGGTCGACGCTCGGTCCCGTCTCGCCGCGCTCGATGCGCTCGGGCGCCATGTATTGCGGCGTGCCGAACAGCTCGCCGGCGCCGGTGAGGCGCGAATCAGTGCGCGATTTTGCGATGCCGAAGTCGAGGAGCTTGGCGAGCGCGCTCCCGTCCTTCTGCGTGACGACGAAGATGTTCTCGGGCTTGAGATCGCGGTGGATGACGTCGAAGTCGTGCGCGCGCGCGATGCCGCGCGCGATCTGCACCATGATCGGCATCGCATGGTCGAGGGCCATCCCCTTGGGCGCCTTCGCGATGAGGTCGGCGAGCGTGCTGCCGGTGAGCAGCTCCATCGCGATGTACGCCGTGCCGTCGTCGGTGTCGCCCTGGTCGAAGATCTCGATGATGTTCGGGTGAGCGAGCTTGCTCGCGTTCTTCGCCTCGCGGCGGAAGCGCTCGCGGACGACGTCGTCCGTCGCGAGCATCGGGTTCATGATCTTAATCGCGCACGGGCGCTCGACGAGCTTGTGCTTGGCGCGGTACACCGTCGCCATCCCGCCCTCGCCGATGACCTCCTCGATGAGGTAGCGACCCACCAACGTCGATCCGACGCGGGTGTCCTGCAGCGGCACGAGATCCGCCCCGTCGAGGAAGCAGTACTGCGCCTCGTTCGGGTACCGCATCTTGCACTGCGGGCATGTCTTCAAGGGCGGGCCGAAGACAAAGTCGACCCTAGCGGGGCGCGATTTACAAGCCTTTCCGAAGGCTAGGGCGTTGGCGCCGCCGTGGCGTGAATGCTATTTGTGGGCGTGTCCGTTTGTCTGCCGCCATGAAGGTCCCGTTCGCCCTGCGCCTCTCCGTGCTCTCGGTCCTTGGCGCCGCCGGCGCCTTCGGGGCCGCGGAGGCGCGCGCGCGGTACCTGCCGCCGGGCGAAGCGTTGCCCGGCCTGCGCATCGACGGCCAGCGGGTTCCGGACGGAGCGAGCGTCGCGCAGGCCGTGCACGAAGCGGCCGCGCGCCTCGCCGCGCGAAAGATCACGTTGATCCTTCCTCGCGTTCTGCCCGACGAGCCGGACCGCCCCATCCTGGAGGCGACGCTCGGCGAGCTGGGCGTCGTCGTGGACGAGGAGGCGGCCGTACGGTCGGCCAGGGGGCTTGGGCACGAAGGGGACCTGCTCGGCCGCGCCGAGGCCGCGGAGCGCGCGCGGGCTGGCCAACTCGACGTGCTCCTCCTGCCCACCGTCGACGACGCGCGGCTCCTCCCGCAGCTCGCGCGCATCAAGGAGACCGAGGACACGGCGCCGGTGTCGGCGCGCCTCGATCTCGATCGTCACACCACCGTCCCCGAGAAGCCCGGTCGCTACGTCGACGCGCTCGGCACCGTCGCGGCGCTCGAGCGCGCGGCGCGCGAGCCCGAGACGACCGTCGTGACGATCCCGACGATCGAGGTGGCGCCGCGCGTCACGTCGTCCTTCGTCGCGGCGCTCGACGTGCACACCGCGCTGAGCGAGTACGAGACGTACTTCTCGCGCGCGGGCGACCAACAGCGCCGCGGCAAGAACATCGACGTCGCGGCGGCGAAGCTCGACGGCCTCGTCCTGTCGCCGGGCGAGCTCGTCAGCTTCAACCAGATCGTCGGCGAGCGCAGCGAGGAGAACGGCTTCCAGAGGAGCTGGGAGATTTTCAAGGGGGAGATGATCGAGGGCGTCGGCGGCGGCACGTGCCAGGCGGCCTCGACGTTTCACGCCGTCGCGTTCTTCGCGGGGCTCGAGATCCTCGAACGCCTGCCGCACTCGCGGCCGAGCGCGTACATCCCGATGGGGCTGGACTCGACCGTCGTTTACCCGATCGTCGATCTGAAGGTCCGCAACCCGTACGCGTTCCCGGTCGTCCTCCACGCCAAGACGGAAGGGAACAAGCTGCGGATGGAGCTCCTCGGGCCGTCGCGCCCGGTGCGCGTCGCGTTCGGGCGCGAGCTCGTGAGGACGGTCCCCTACCCGCGGCGGGTCGTCGAGCAGCCCGCGCTCGGCGGCAAGACGGTCCTCGTGAAGCAGCACGGCATCCGCGGCTTTCGCATCAAGCGCTCGCGTGTCCTCACGTTCCCGGATGGAACGCGGCGCACGGAGAAGAACGACGACTTCTACCCGCCGACCACCGAGATCTACGAGGTGCCCGTCGGCTTCGACGAGGCGCTCCTCCCGCCGCTGCCGGAGGCGGACGGCGACGAAGGGGAGGGGAGCCTCGCAAGCGCGCAGGCGGCGACGGCGGCCGCGGCGGCGCGCGCGGCCGCGACGGCGCCCGCGGCGTTGGCACCAGGGGCGACGCCGGCCGCGGGCGACGCGACGGGGCCGCAAGCCGCGACCGACGTGCGGATGGTCGACGCGCCCGGCGCGCACGCGCCGACCGCCGGGCAAGCGAACCCTGCGAAGACCATTTGGGTCCGGCGCTGAGCGGATCGGGCGCTGGCCGCGGTTGGCGCTTATTTGACGCCTCGCCGGGCGCGTGCGATCGAAAGAGCATGCGTCGCAGGATGTCCGTCGGTGTGTGCGTGCTGGGCCTGGTGGCCGGCCGCGCGCACGCGGCGCCCGCCGCGACGACCGCCGCGACGAGCGCGAGCACGCCCACGACCGCCGCGACCGCACCGCCGCGCGCGCCCGCGCCGCCCTCGGCCAACAAGCCCAAGGCGCCGCCCGCCAAGACAACGCCGAAGGCTGCGCCGGCGAAGGGCCGCGCGAGCGATCCGGCCTCCCGACGCCAAATCGCCGGGGGCCCGTCGTCGGACGACGCGATGCTCGGTCCCGACACCGTGGAGCTGCGCGCGCTCCACGCCGCCGAGCGCGAGCTCTTCCCGATGACGCTCCCCGCCGCCGGCGCGTCGTCGGGGGAGCTGCCGTACCCGCTCGCCGCGACGAGCGAGGCGCCGCGCGTGCACGCGACGGGCCTTCCGCCGACCCCGACCGTCGGGACCCCGCCCGCCGCCGAGGGCGGCCGCGATCTTTCGTGGCTCGCGAAGCTCGAGATGCCCGACGTGCCCGTCCGCTGGGACGCGCGCCTCGTCCGCTACCTCGAGTTCTTCAAGGACGATCCGCGCGGCCGCAGCATGCTCGCCGTGTGGCTGCGCCGCTCCGGCCGCTACCGGGACCAGCTCCGCAAGGTGCTCCGGCGCAAGGGCGTGCCCGAGGACCTCGTCTGGCTCGCGATGATCGAGAGCGGCTTCGAGCCGACGGCGCGCTCGCCGGTCGGCGCGCTCGGCATCTGGCAGTTCATGCCGGACACCGGCCGCGCCTACGGTTTGCCGCAGGATCGCTGGGCCGATCAGCGCCTGAACGTCGGGTCGGCCACCGAGGCGGCCGCCGAGTTCCTCGCCGATCTCCACCGGCGCTTCGGCAGCTGGGATCTCGCGATCGCCGCGTACAACATGGGCTACGGCGGCATCCTCTCCGTCGTGCGCCGCTACAACACGAACGACTTCTGGGCGCTCTCGCGCATGGAAGGCGCGCTGCCGTGGGAGACGACGCTGTACGTCCCCAAGATCCTCGCCGCGGCGATCGTCGCGAAGAACCTCGCCACCTTCGGGTTCACGGACCTCGTGCCCGACGCGCCGGCCGCGGCCGACGAGGTGAGCGTGCCGCCGGGGGTCGCGCTCTCGGTCGTCGCCAACGCCGCGGGCTGCACGACGAAGGAGGTCGAGGCGCTCAACCCCGAGCTCCGCGCGTCGCGCACGCCGCCGCAGCCGACGGGCACCGGCGCGGCCAGCGCGCCGCTCGGCGCCGCGGACTACCCGGTGCGTGTGCCGCTCGGCAAGGGCGCGGCGTGCACGGCGACGCTCGCCAAGCAGAAGAAGGACGTCCTCGAGAAGGTCGTCGTCCGCTTCGGCGAGACGCTCGAGTCGATCGCGAAGGACCACCGCGTCACGCCGCAGAAGCTCGCCGAGCTGAACGGCATCGCGCAGGGCGAGGTCGTCCGCGGCGGCGCGGTGCTGCTCGTGCCGAAGGTCGACGGCGCGAAGACCGCGCCGGAGCCCGCCACGGCGCCCGCGCCCAAGCCCACCGAGCCGGGCGCGCTCGCCGCGACGCTGGCGCCGCTGCCCGCTGCGACGAGCGCCGCTCCTTCGGGCAGCGTGCTCGTCGTCACCGTGCCCACCGACGTCTTCGTCTACCCCGACCGCCGCCGCGTGTTCTACCGCGTCGTCGCCGGCGACACGCTGCCGCAGATCGCCGGCGCGTTCCACGTCTCGCTCGACGAGCTCCGCCGCTGGAACGAGCTCGACCCCGCCGCCCGCCTGCTCGAGGGCATGACGCTGCAGCTCTTCGTCCGCGAGGACGCCGACCTCTCGCAGGCCGTTCACCTCGGCGAGGCCGACGTGCGCGTCGTGGCCGTCGGCTCCGAAGAGTTCTTCGCGTACCACGAGGGGCTCAAAGGCAAGAAGCGCATCACCGTGGCCGCCAAGCAGGGGGACACCCTCGAGGCGATCGGCCGCCGTCACGGTGTCTCCGCGGGCTTGATGGAGCGCATCAACCGGCGCCCGCGCGCGCAGGCGCTCAAGGACGGCGACACCGTCGCGCTCTACGTGCCGCAGAGCGGCGTCACCGTCGCCGCACCCGCGCCGGGCGCGCCGCCGCTGCCGTTCCCCGTGCCGCTCGCGGCGCAGCCGCTCGGCCCGCTCCCCGAGGCGCCGCTGCCCGAGCTGCTGCCGAAGCTCGCGCGGTAGCGCGGAGCGCGCGGCGCCCCTCTCAAAATTTGTAGTTCAGCCCCACGCCGAGGACGTCCGCGCGCGCCGCGTACGTGCCGCCGTTGATGGCGTCGACCTGCGTGGGGTTCCCGCGCACGGGGTTGACGCGCGGCACCGCCGCCTCGGCGGGCGAGACCGTCGCGCTGCCGGTGAACACGTGCGCGTACATCCCGTCGAGCCGCAGGTGCTCGCCGATGTGGAGGCCGCCGCCGATGCCGAGCGTCACCTTGTCGAGGTCGACCGTGATCGGCGCGAGGTACGCGTTCGGGATCGCGCTCTGCTCGTAGTTGGCGCCCAGGCGCACGTCGACCTTGTACGTCCCGACGGCCATCGTGTACTCGCCGCCGAGCCGAAACGAGTTGCTGTCCTGGAAGTTGCGGGGGAGCGTAATGGGCGTGACGGCGAACGGGCTCGGAAACCCCTGCACGTTCACGAGCGTGATGTTGTCCGGCGTGATGGTGATCGCGTCGTGCATCGACCAAAACTCGCGCACGTACGCGACCTCCACGCGGAGCAGCGACTTGTCCTTGAACTGGTTACGCCCCTCGATGCCCGCGCGCAGGACGGCGGGCAGCTTGAAGCGCACGTGCGCGTCCTGCCCGACCTGCTGCGCCTTGTCGAAGACGACGGCGTTCGGCAGCTTCACCTTCACGGTCGCCGGCGCGTTGACGGTGAACGGCAGCTGACCGCTCAGGCCGATGCGTACGTGTTTTTCCGGCACGAGCGTGACGCCCGCGCTGCCGCTCGGCGCGAAGATGGGCCCCACCTTCAGCTGCGAGAACGTGTCGTACGACGGGTCCTCGGGCGCGCAGATGAGGTGGTCGGTCGGGCACGCGCTGAACACCTCGGTCGCCGCGAAGGTGCCGACGAGCGCCTGCACGCCGATCCCGATGCGCACCTCCTCGATCGGCTTGTACGCCGCGTAGAGGCCAGGGACGACGAGCGCCGAGCCGTCGAGCGAGACGAGCGAGTAGCGCGACGGCGCGGGCGTCCCGTTCACCGCGAGCGGGTACGAGGTGACCGCCGTGTACGGCGCCATGACGCCAAACGCCGCCGTCCACTCCTTCTTCTCGCCGAAGGCGTACGACACGCCGAGCGTCGGGAGGGGCAGCACGGGCGACGTGCCGTTCACCGTCGGAAAGTCGTAGGTCCGGACGGTGCCGCTGCCGTCCGTCACCTGCGACTTTCGCGTGTACTCGCTCGTGAAGTGCAGCCACGAAAAGTCGCTGAGCAGGCTCGTCCCCGCGTCGGCGATGCCGGCCGGGTTGTACCACATGGCGCCGAGGTCGTCGGCGCCGGCCACGAAGGCGCCGCCTCGCCCGAGCGGGCGCACGCCGCGGTCCGAAAAGTAGAGGCCGGCGGCGTGAGCCTGCGAGGACGACAGCAGGAGCAAGAGCGCGGCGGCGAGCGTTCGCCCCGTCGGAGAGCGCATCAGTGGACCGAGCCTTGCCTCATGATTTCGTAGAACTGCTCGAGACCCCGCTCCTTATTGAGCAGGAAGTCTGTGACGTTGTCGGTCACGGCGCCGTAGTCGGCGGCGACGAACTTGTCGGTCTTGTCGGGCGCGAGGCGGTTCACGTCGCCGACGACGTCCATGATGACTTGCAGCGGCGCCCCGCCCAGCGTCCCGTCGGCGCGCTTCATCGGCGTCACGAGGTTCGACAGCGCCACGGTCAGGATCTGGTTCGGATCGAGCTCCTTGTTGCAGAGCTCCTGCCCGCCGGGGTCGACCGCGCGCCCGCTGATCTTCGCGAGCAGCGCGGTCTGCGCGTCGACGAGGCTCTTCTGCCCTGTCCCGACCCCGCCCGCCGCCGTCGCCGCCGACAGCACGTGGTAGAGCGGCACGAGGTTCGTGTCGTCGCGCATGACCTGGATGATGTCCGACGCCGACGCGAGCATCGACGCGAGCGCGTCGTTGTCGCTGGCGCTGTCGACGAGGTACGAGAGCAGCATCTCGAGCTCTACGCGCGCGCCGTCGTTCTTGCGAATGGCGTCGAGCAGATCCATCGTGCTCGCGAAGAGCGGACCGGCGACGACGTCCGCCATCTTCTGCGTCATCTCCGTCTGCGCCCACGCGCACTTCTGGTACGGCGGCGTGAACGACGTCGGGCAGTGGGCGAAGAGCTGCGCGCGAAGCACGTCGAGCAAGACCGGCGTGATCTTCGGCAGCGCCTTGTTGTGGAACGAGGCGTTACCGCCGTTGCCGTCGGCGGCGAGGAACTGGTCGACGAGCTGCGACCGCGCCGAGCGCCATTTCGCGAGGCGCCCGGTGTCGTCGGGGTGGGTCTTGGCGTAGTCGTCGAACTTCACGTCGATCGCGTGGAGCGCGTTCGTGAGGAGGTAGACGGGCGTGACCTGGGGGTTCATCGTGCCGTCGTTGCGCGCGGCGGTCGTCTTGCCGGCGCGGTCTTTGAGGCCGTTCTTCGCGCTCACCTGGGGGTCGAGGAGCGCGCGCGCCGCGGCGGCCATGACGGTGATGCCGTTCGCGTCGGCGGACGCCGTGCACTGCTTGGTCGCCGCATCGAGCGCGGTGCAGCGCTTGATGGTCGTCGTCTTCAGGACGTTGACCATGTCGTGCAGCGCGGGCACCAAATCGGTCTTCAACGTCTCGGCGAGCATCGCCTCGTAGGAGACGGCGCCGTCCTTCGGGCACTGCGCGCCGCCGAGATCGCACTCGCTCGTGGTCATCTTGTCGTCGCCCCAGTGCTTGTGGAAGGCGTCGAGGAGCGCGAGGAACAAGTCCTCGTTGGTGTGTTTGTTGGCGCCTATTCCACGCTCCGCAACGAAGACGTTGAGCAGCGGCGTCATCGCCTTGAAAAAACCGATTTGCTCCCAAGGGAAGAGGGAGTCCTGATCGCGCTCGAACATCGACTGCCCCGGCGCGCAGTTTCGGAGGCCGTGGACCTTCTTGTCGGGCGACGCGTCGGGAGCGTCGGGCACTGGGTCGTCGATGAC
>JAYVXL010000962.1:0-2905 GCA_043785185.1 Myxococcales bacterium | reverse complement strand
TCAGCTTCTCGGTCAGATCGCGGACGTGGTGATCGTACACGAGCGTGAGCGACGCGACCGCCGGCACCCCCTGCGCGAGCGCGGTGCGCGCGACCTCCGCCCGGACGAGGTCGCGGAGGAGCTCGGAGCGGGTCACGCCACGCACGCCGACGAGCGCGTCGAAGTCCTCGAGCAGGGGACGCTCCATGGCGACGCCGAAGCGGACGAGATCGGACATGGCGACACTGTACTGGACCGCGCCGCGCGGCGGAACGACGCGGTCACCGAAGCTTGAACGCCATCCGCCAAACCATGCGAACCGAGACCGCGCGGCCCGCGTGCATGGCCGGCGTGAACCTGTACGCGCGAACGGCGCGCAACGCGGCGTCGTCGAAGCCGTAGCCGGCGGGCTTGGTGACGCGCGCCGCCGTGACGACGCCCCGCGCGTCCACGACGATCTCGAGGGGCACGTCCGCTTCGACCTCACCGTCGCGCGCGGCCGGCGGGTAGGGAGGCGCGGCGCCGCTCGCCAGGCGCGCGGGCACGTCGACGGCGCTCTCGAGCCTCCGCGCTTCGTCGGCGTCGCCGCCCTGCGCCGTCGCGGGCGCGTCGGGCAGCGCGGCGCCGTGGGCCACCGCGGCGGCGCCGAGATTCATGGTGAAGCGCGCCGGCGACGCCGCGGGGGCGCCGGCCACCTCGGGGGCTCGGCGGGGCTCGGCAAGGGCCGCCTCGTGACGAAGGCTCGAATCGTGGGGGCGGGCGTCGTGATGGGGCACGGGGAACGGGTGCGTGTGCGTGACGGCCAGGTGCTCGTGAGCCGCCGGCGCGGCCGGCTCCGGCGGCGCGGGCGGCGGCTCCTCGTCGCGCACGACGTCGACCGGGATCGCGGACACCTCGATCGCGGCGCCGGCCGAGCCGCCGTGCCCAGGCGCGAAGGCGAACGCCACGGTCATGTGCATCGCGGCCGAGAGGCCGACCGCGAGCGAGCGGGCTGCGAGCGAGGAGAGTGCGAACATGGATCAGGCGGCGGTAGCGGCGCGGGCGGCGATCCCAGCGGCGGGATCCGAGGGCCCCCGAGGCGCGTAGAAACAAGTAGCACGTCTACACGTGGACGTGTTACCGATGTTACGTTCACAAAATATCGTGTCACTGGAGGCCCATGCGCTCGCTTCGACGTGTCCGGCACATCGCTCTCCGCGCTCTTTGCATCGGCGCGACTGGCTTCGCCTGCCTGCTCTCTGCGAACCCGGCGCGCGCGCAAGGACCGATGGGCGGGACGCTCCCCGAAGGTGACACGTCCGCGGCCACACCGCCGTCGCTCAAGTCGAGCGTCGAGGCGACGTACCCGCCCGACGCGCTGCGCGACCGCCTCGAGGGCACCGTCGTTCTCGAGCTCACGGTCGACGCGTCAGGCGCCGTGAAGGACGCGCGCGTCGTCACCCCGGCGGGCCACGGCTTCGACGAGGCCGCGCTCGCGGCGGTGAAGCAGTTCGCGTTCGAGCCCGCGCGCCAGAGCGGCGCGCCGACCGCGTCGACGGTTCAGTTCTCCTACGAGTTCCACCTCCCGAAGCCCGCGCCGCCCGCGCCGCCACCGGCCCCTCCGCCGCCGCCGGCCCCTCCGCCGGCGGCCGTGCAAGTCGGCGCCGACCAATCCACGGTCGTCCTCGCCCAACGCCCGATCAGCGCGGCGTCGTCTTTCTCGGTGCGGGACCGCGAGTTTCAGCTTCGCCCGATCGGGTCGGTACAAGACATCTTGCGCGTCACGCCCGGGCTCGTGCTCGTGCAGCACTCCGGCGGCGGCAAGGCGAACCAGTACTTCCTCCGCGGCTTCGACGCCGATCATGGCACCGACTTGGCGCTCTCGATCGACGGCATCCCGATCAACATGGTCAGCCACGCCCACGGGCAAGGCTTCAGCGACACGAACTTCATCATCCCGGAGGTCGTCGAGAGGGTCGAGATCACCAAAGGCCCGTACTTCGCGGACCAAGGGGACTTCGCGACCGCGGGCGCGGTGAACATGGTGTCGCGGAGCAGCTTCGAGCACAGCTCGCTCGGCTTCGGCATCGGCGGCGCGCCGGGCCACGGCGCCCCCGCGTATCGGGGCCTGCTCATCGCGAGCCCGAAGTTCGAGAACATGAAGGCGACCTTCGCCGCCGAGGTCGGGCGTCAGAACGGCCCGTTCGACAACCCGGAGAACTGGAACAAGTACAAGCTGTTCAACAAAGTCACCTACGACATCTCGCCGACGTCCTCGTTCACGCTCGGCGAAATGAGCTACGCCGGCAACTGGCACGGCTCCGGGCAGATCCCGGCGCGCGCCGTGGAGTCCGGCCAGATTTCGCGCTTCGGCTCGATCGATCCCGACGAGGGCGGCAACACCGCGCGTCACCAGCTCTTCGTGCAGTACAAGGCGCGGCCCACCGAGACGAGCGAGCTCAAGACGCTCGCCTACGTGGGCACGTACCGCTTCAATCTCTTCTCCAACTTCAAGCTGTTCTTGGCCGATCCCGACAACGGCGACGAGATCGAGCAGGGGGACCGGCGAACGTTCTACGGCGGGAAGGCGAGCTACCGCATCGTCGAGGAGCTGGGCGGCGTGCGCTTCGACACGACCCTCGGCGCCGACGGGCGAAACGACGACATCCACCAGCAGCTCTGGAACACGGTTCACCGAGCCCAGCTCACGGCGGTGCGCGACAACAATACCCACATCACCCTGATCGGCGCGTTCGTGAACGAGGAGATCACGCCGGCGAAATGGCTGCGCTTCGACGTCGGAGGGCGCGCGGACGCGACGTCCTTCGCGGTCGACAATAACCTCCGCGGCGACGCGACGCAGCCGAAGAGCGGCGTCGACGGCGCGCACCAGTTGAGCCCGAAGGCGAGCGCCGTCCTCTCGCCGCTGCAGGGGGACGACGCGCAG
>JAYVXL010000961.1:0-9492 GCA_043785185.1 Myxococcales bacterium | reverse complement strand
GGCAGAACGGGGAGAAGGTCTCGATGCCGGCGATGCCGGTCTCGGCGAACTCACAAAGGACGAGGGAGGAGGTTTTCATGCCTTGACGGTACCGATCCCGACTGTCAGCATAATGTCAGGTTTGTTCATCAGGCACCCCCGATGAAGCGCTCCGCCCGTCTGTTCGCCATCGCCGAGCACCTCCGCGCCCGCCGCACCGGCACGACCGCCGAGGCCCTCGCGGAGCGCTTCGACGTCACGGTGCGGACGATCTACCGCGATCTCGACGCGCTCCGCGACGCCGAGCTCCCGCTGCACGCCGAGCGCGGGCGCGGCGGCGGCTACGCGCTCGACCGCGCCTACTCCCTGCCACCCGTGAACTTCAACGCCCGCGAGGCCGCGCTGCTCGTCGCCGTGGGACGCTGGGTGAGCGAGATGCGCCTCGTGCCGTTCACCGAGACGATCGAGGCCGCGCTCGACAAGGTGCGCGCGGCGCTCGGCCCCGCGCGGCAGCGCGAGCTCGCGGAGCAGATGAAGACGCTGCAGCTCGTCGGCATCCCGGCGCGCGCCGGCTCGGCGGCGGTCCGCAAGGTCCTCGAGCAGGCCTGGTTCGAGCGGCGCCCGATGCGCATCCGGTACCGCGACGCCAACGGCGTCACCACGAGCCGCGCCGTCCGCGTTCGCGGCGTCGTCATGGAGCGCACCGAGACGCTCCTCAACTGCGACGACCTCGAGAAGGGCGAGCCCCGCCAGTTCAAGTTGGACCGCATCGAGCACGCGCAGATCGACGGAGGGGCCGACGGCGTCTGAGCACGAATTGGAGTAGCCTCGCCCGCATGGACCACGTCGGGGCCTTCTTCAAGGAGCGCACGGTGAAGCGCGCCGTCGCGGTGGGCGTGTTCGTGGCGCTCCTCGTCGTGTTCCGCGCGCTGCTCCCGCTCCTCGTCTTCTTCGTCGCGTTCGAGCGCGGGCTCGGCGCCGCGTCGGCGCTCCTCGCACGAAGGACGGGTCTGTCGCGCAAGGTCTCGCTGCTCACCGTCGTCCTCGGCAGCCTCGCGGCCGTCGGCGTGGCGGTGACGCTCGGCGTCGGCCGCGCGGCGCGCAACGTCGTCGTGATGCGGGACACGTTCCCCGCGAAGATGGCGGCGCTCCGCGAGCACCCGCTGTACCTGCGCCTGCACGAGCACCTCGGCGACACCGACAAGGTCGTCGACGGCGCGAAGCACTACGGCTCGAGCGCCTTGCACTACGCCGCCGCGCTGGGGCACATCCTCGTGTTCGCGACCGTCGGCTTCATCCTCGCCGTCGTGTTCCTCCTCGAGCGGGACCACCTGAAGGAGCTCGGCGCGTCGCTCGACCCGACGTCGCTCATCGGCACGGTGACGCGGTGGCTCGGCCACGTGTGCGACTCGGTCATCGTCACCGTGCAGCTGCAGCTGATCGTCGCGGGCTGCAACGCCGTGCTCACGCTCCCGGTGCTGCTGCTCCTCGGCATCCCGCACGTCGGCTCGCTGATGGTGCTCATCTTCGTGTCGGGCCTGGTGCCCGTGATCGGCAACCTCGTGTCGGGCGTCGTGCTCTCGCTCCTCGCGTTTCATGCGAAGGGGTGGCTTGGCGTCGGCATCTTCCTCGCGCTGACGGCCATCCTCCACAAGATCGAGGCGTACTACTTGAACCCGCGACTCACCGCGCGGCACGTGAATTTGCCGGGGTTCGTGCTCATCGTCAGCCTGCTCATGTGGGAGCACGTGCTGGGCTTCGTCGGCCTCTTCGTGTCGTTTCCGTTCCTATTCGTGGCGGGGCGCATTCGCGCGGAGATGCGCGCCGCAGACGGCGCCGCGCCCCAAAAGGCGCCCAACAAGACGCCGAGCGAGCCGGCCTCAGCGGGCTGACGCGTCGGGCGGCGGCGCCACTGGTGCCGGTGGTGCGGGTGGTGCCGGTGGTGCCGGAGGGGCCAGACGCGCAGGAGGCGCGGCGCGCTCGGCCTCGTCGCCGGCGCGCCAGGCGAAGAACGCCGCGAGCGACGCGACGACCGCGACAATGGCGAGCCCGACGAGGAGCGTGCGCGCGCGATCGTTCGGTGCGGTCACCTGAGCGTCTTAGCACGGGCTTGCGCGGGCGAGGTAAACCCGTCAGAGTCGCCGCCGTGACCTCCGACGCGTCCGCCGAGACGCCGCCCGCGCGCCTCGTCACCATCGGCATCAGCCATTTCTGCGAGAAGGCGCGGTGGGCGCTCGAGTGGACGGGGACGCCGTTCGTCGAAGAGGCGCACGCGCCGGCGCTCCACATCGTGCCGACGCGGCGGGCCGGAGGCCGCTCGGCGCCGACGTTGAAGCTCGAAGGCCAGACGCTCTGCGACTCCACCGACATCCTCGTCGCGCTCGACGCGCGCGCCCGGGAGCGTGGGCGCCCCTCGCTCTACCCCGACGACGCGGCGCTGCGGCGCGAGGCGGAGGCGCTCGAGGACACGTTCGACGAGGAGCTCGGCCCGGCGACGCGCCGCCTCGTCTACCACCTCATCTTGCCCCATCGAACGATCGCGCTCGCGCTGCTGGGAGCGCTCGCGCCGAGAGGCGAGCGCTTCGCGCTGGCCGCGGGGTTCCCGGCCATTCGCGCGCTGATGCGCAAGGGCATGCGCATCGACGACAAGGGCGCCGCGCGCGCGCGGGAGACGATCGTGCGCGTGCTCGCCGCCGTCGGCGAGCGCCTGAAGGACGGGCGCGCGTACCTCGTCGGCGACAGGTTCGGCGCGGCGGATCTCACGTTCGCGGCGCTCGCGGCGCCGGTGCTGCTCCCGCCCGGCTACGGCGCGCCGGTGCCGGGCATGGAGGAGCTCCCGCCGGAGCTGCGCGAGCTCGTGACGCGCATGCGCGAGACGCGGGCCGGCGCGTTCGCGCTGGAGACGTACCGCCGACACCGCGCGTGCGTGTGAGCGTCGAGTCTAGAACGTGCCGGCGCAGGAGAGGCCGAGGCCCGCGGGCCCGCATCCGGCGGCAGCCACCGCGGCCGCCTTCGGCGACGGCGACGTCGCGATCAGCACGACGCCGCCCACGGTGAAGACGCCGCCGCCGATGAAGCCGATGACCGAGAGCGTGCGCCACATGTCCGCGCTCGAGATGTAGTCCTGGCACGACGCGGGCTGGCTCGCGCTGCCGCGGCCTGGGCAGGACGCGTCGGAGTTGTAGCTCGAGATCGCGCTCTGGCGCGCCACGACGGCGATGACCCCGGTGGCCAGCAGCGCGGCGCCGGTGCCGACGCCGACCCAGCCGAGCGTTCGCTGCGTCCCGCCCGGATCGGCCTCCAGGATGATGCGCGTCGGCGGAGGCGCGCCGGCGCCCCCGGAAGGAGTGGAGGCCGACGCCGACGACGCGCCCGGCTCCTCGCGCACGAGGTCGAGCGTCTCGCGCGTCGTGCGGCCGGCAGCGATCTCGGTCGAGCGCGACGCCGAGTGGTAACCCTTTGCGCGAACCTCGAGCGAGCGGCGGCCGACCTCGACCCGCCACGGCACGGTCATCGGCAGCACTCCGAGCTTCGCGCCGTCGACGACGACCTCCGCGCCCGGGGCCCCGCCGAGCACCTCGAGGCTGCCGACGTGCTGGCGGACGACCTCGAGCGCCTGGGTCAAGGCGACGCGGTTCTTCTCGATCCAGGCGTCGTCCTTCGCGGCGAGCGCGGCGGACAGGTGGGCCTCGGCCGGCACCCAGATGCCGAGCGCCTGCTCGGCGAGCGCCACCTGCGCGCGTGTACGCGGCGACGGCGCGAGCGCGTCGGCCCGGCGGAAGAGCGCGAGCGCCTGATCGTCCTTGCCTTGCACGCGCAGCTCGAGGCCGCGCGTGACGAGCGCGTCCGCGTCTTCGGCGTGGGCCGGCGCGGCGACGAAGGCGAGCGCCGCGGCGAGGGCCAGACGGAGGACACGTCGTCGCACGACGCAGAGCGTACCATTGTACGACTTTGCGTAGCTGGCCGTCGCTGTGAACGAACGTGGCGAGGCGGCGGTGAGGCGGCTCAGTTCAGGATCGGCGCGCCGTTCGGCGACGGAGGCGCGGTAGGGGCTTGCGCCGCGGGCGGCGGCGGAGCGGGCGCGACCGCTCCACCGGTGCCCGCGGCGGAGCGGGGCGGGCGTCGCCCCGCGGGAGCGGTTCGCGGCGGCCCACCCGCGGCCGGCGTGGGCGGGGGGGAGGGCGACGGCGACGGCGACGGCGACGGCGACGGCGACGGCGACGGCGTCGAAGCGACGGTCGCGACGGGGAGCGTCGCCGGATCGACCGCGGGAGGCGGCGGCGACGCGGCCGCGGCTGTCGCCGAATTCGGCGCCGTCATGGTCGCGCCGGCGGTGAGCCGCGCGTCCGTCGGGGGCGCCTTTCGCGTGGCCAGCGTGTAGCCGCCGAGCGCCGCGACGACGGCGAGCGCCGCGCCGACGGCGACGCCGCCCGCGAAGCCGCGTGGCTTGGTCGGCAGCGGCTTGCTCCCGCCGCCGGTCTTGCCCCACGTCACGCCCGTCCCCGCCTTCGGGTCGAGCGTCGCCGGCCGCGCGGACTCCGCGCCCATGCCCGCCATCTGCGGCGCGGTGTCCACGAGCGAGCGCCACGGCCGATCGAGCGCGCCGCGCTGCGCGCTCGACGAGAACGGCTCGAGCGCGGCGGCGAGCTGCGCGACGGTGGCGTAGCGCCGCTGCGGGGCCTTCTCGAGGCACCGCATGACGATGCCCACGACCGCGGGAGGAAGCCCCTCGCGCAGCTCTGCGAGCGCGGGCGGCGGCTCGTTCGACACCTTGAGGCACAGCTCGGTGACCGTCTCGCCGTCGAACGGGACGCGACCGGCGAGCAGCTCGTAGAGGATGACGCCGAGCGACCACACGTCGCTGCGCACGTCGGCGTTGCGCGCGGCGAGCATCTGCTCGGGCGCCATGTACAGCGGCGAGCCGAGCACCACCGTCGAGTCGGTGAGCGCGAGCTGACCTATCGCCGCCGGCCCCGTCGCCTTGAAGATGCCGAAGTCGAGCACCTTGACGAGCGGGCTCCCGTTCATGCGGCGCGTGACGAAGAGGTTCTGCGGCTTCAGATCGCGGTGGATGATGCCGTTGGCGTGCGCCTCGATGAGCGCCTCGCACGCTTGGAGCACGTACTCGGTCGCGTCGGCCACCGAGAGGGGCGCGTGGGTGCGCGCCAGCTTGTGGAGGTCGGCGCCCTCGAGCAGCTCCATGACGATGAACGGCTCGCCGGTCGCGAGCGTCCCGACGTCGTAGACGCGCGCGATGTGCTCGCTCTTGAGGCGGACGCTCGCCTTCGCCTCGCGAAGGAAGCGCTCGATCGACTCCACGCCCTTGAGCGAGCCGGGCAGGATGAACTTCAGCGCCACGCGCTGATCGAGCGTCGTGTGCGTCGCGGCCACGACGACGCCCATGCCGCCCGCGCCGAGCACCGCGTCGACGCGGTATTTGCCGGCGACGACGTCGCCGATCTCGACGGGGGGCTTGCGCTCTTCGTCCCGCATTTGTCCGGGCCGAGCGTAGCACTTCCCTGCGTTTGCGCTTCCCCGTCGTCGCGACCGCGTTAAGCTCGAGGCGTGCGCACACCCCCTCGCTTCCCCCTCCCCTTCGCCGGTCTCGCCGGTTTCCTCGGCGCGATCACCTCGTTCGCGTGCGCGCCGGGGGCCGCGAGCGCGCCCGTGAGCCCGCCGCCCGCCGCGACCGTCTCACCCGCGCCGACGCCAACACCGAGCGCGAGCCCGCCCCAGGCCTCGCCCCCCGCCAAGGACGCCGACGCAAAGAGGACGAGCGCCATGACGACCTTCGACGACGAGCTCGCGTTCCTCTCCAAGCACGGCGCGGTCATCGTCCTCACGTCCCCGGGCGGCGGGCGCGTCGCCGTGTCGCCGACGTACCAAGGGCGCGTCATGACGAGCGCCGTCGGCCCGGGCGCGCCGAGCCTCGGCTTCGTACACCACGCGTTCATCGACAAGGGGCAGACGGGGACGGCGTTCGACAACTACGGCGGCGAGGACCGCTTCTGGCTGGGCCCCGAGGGCGGCCAGTTCGCGCTCTACTTCCCGAAGGGCGCGCCGTTCGCGTTCGACAAGTGGCAGACGCCCGCCGCGTTCCAGCAGGGCGAGTGGCCGGTCAAAGAGAAGACCGACGCGAAGGTCGTCTTCGAGCGGGACATGACCCTGACGAACTACGCGGGCACGACGTTCACGCTCAAGGTCACGCGCACCGTGCGCCTGCTCACGGCGGACGACGTGCGCGCGCGCGCCGGCGCGAGCCTCCCGGCCGGCGCCGCGTGGGTCGGCTTCGAGACGGAGAACCGCATCACCAACACCGGCAAGACGGCGTGGACGAAGGACAAGGGCCTCCCCAGCGTGTGGATCCTGGGGATGTACAACCCGAGCCCCGACACGCGCGTCGTCGTGCCGTACGAGAAATCCGGTAAGGGCGAGATCGTGAACGATCGCTACTTCGGCAAGGTGCCGGCCGAGCGGCTCGCGGTGCGCAGCGCCGACGGCGTGCTCGTCTTTTCGTGCGACGGGACGTACCGGAGCAAGATCGGCCTCGGCCCCGCGCGGGCGAAGGCGCTGCTCGGCAGCTACAGCCCGAGCGCGAAGCTGCTCACGCTCGTCCATTTCGACAAGCCGAAGACGGCGACGGACTACGTGAACAGCATGTGGGAGCAGCAGCGAGAGCCGTTCGGGGGCGACGTCGTCAACAGCTACAACGACGGCCCGACCGAGCCGGGAAAGCCGTCGCTCGGCGGCTTCTACGAGCTCGAGACCAGCTCGCCCGCCGCGGCGCTCGCCCCGGGCGCATCGCTCGTGCATACGCACCGCACGATCCACGTCACCGGCGACGAGGCAGAGCTCGAAGCGCTCGCGAAGCCGGCGCTCGGCGTCTCGCTCATGACGCTGCGCTGAGGCGCGTCTCGGGCACCGCGGTCAGCGCAGCGCGAACGCGGCGGCGGCGAGCGCCAGGACGAGCGCGATCGAGGCGTACGCCCAGAGCTTCTGATCGTTCGCCGCCGTCGCCGTCTGGGCGGCCGACACCTTCGCCGTCGCGGCGGTGGCATCGCGTTTCTTCTTCTTCTTTTTCTTTGGCGCTTTGTCCTTCGCGCCCGGCTCCTTCGCGGGCGCCGGCTCCTTCGCGGGCGCAGTCGCCTGCGCCGCGGGCGCCGGCTCCTTCGCGGGCGCGGCCGCCTGCGCCGCGAGCGGCTTCGGGGGCTTCGTCGCACGGAGCGGCAGCGCGGGCGGCTTCTCACCAGCGCCCTTCTTCGACTCGGGCAGCGCGAGCGGCGGCGGCATCGTGTGCGCGACGACGGGCTTGGTCTTGGCGATCTTCAGCCACGCGATCTGGCGCGCCTGATCGCCGGCGAAGAGCTCGGCGAGGAACGCCTCGAGCGTGGCCCCCGTCGGGCGCTCGGCCGCGGAAAGCGTCGCGAGGTAGCCGTCGAGCTCCGACGCCATCGCCGCTGCCGTCGGGTACCGCTCTTCGGGCTTGGGCTGGAGCGAGCGCATGACGATCTTGTCGAGCGCCTCGGGGTAGCCCGGCACGATCTCCGGCAGCTTCGGCACGTTCGCCTGCCGGATGGCGTCGATCGTCGCGATGTCGCTGTCGCGCTTGAAGAGGCGCGCGCCCGCGCCGCACTCCCAGAGCGTCGTTCCGAGCGAGTAGAGATCGCTGCGGCCGTCGACCTTGTCCTGCAGGATCTGCTCGGGCGAGAGGTACGGCACCTTGCCCTTCACGATGCCGTCGCCCGTCTTCGCGCGCTGGTTGCGCACCTTCGCGAGACCGAAGTCGATGAGCTTCACGCGCCCGTCGAACGTGAGGAAGATGTTGCTCGGGTTCACGTCGCGGTGGATGACGTGGAGCGGCTGCCCCTCGTCGTCGGTCAGCGAGTGCGCGTGCGCCAGCCCGTCGGCGACGCGCGCGCAAATCCATGCGCCGAGCGCGCGGGGCACGCGATCCTTTTTCGTGGCGAGGAGCTCCCAAACGTCCATGAGCGAGCGGCCGAGGAGCAGCTCCATCGCGATGAAGCGGTGCGCGCCGGTGACGCCGTACTCGAGCGTCTCGATGATGTTCGGGTGGCTGAGGCGCGAGAGGATTTTGGCCTCATCCAGGAACATGGCGATGAACGTCTCGTCGTGGGCGAGCTCGTCCTTGATGACCTTGAGGGCCACCAGCTGCTCCTGGCCGCCGTCGGTCTTTCGGCCGATGTAGACCGTCGCCATACCGCCGCCCGCGATCTTCGAACCGACCTCGTAGGGTCCGAGTCGGTTGGGGGGAGGCTGCAGGCTTCCGGTCGCAGGCAAGGTAGGTACCCCAGGGTAGCCGGGTTTCGTAGCGAGTGTACCATTCCAGGGGTGGGGCCCGTGCTTTACTCCGCTCGGCTCGAGCTGCGCCCGATCACGCTCGCGATCGTCGAGGCGGTGATGACGGGCCGTCGCGAGCACGTCGAAGAGGCCGCGGGCGCGCGCGTGCCCGAGGCGTGGCCGGGGCGCACGCTCGTCGAGCAGGCGTTTTGCGCGTCGCTCGAGAATATTCGCGCGGATCCGGAGACGCGCCTCTGGGGCGACCGGCTGATGATCGCGAAGGACGACGGCGTGGCGCGCGTCGTCGGCAGCGTCGTGTTCCACGGGAGGCCGGGCGCCGACGGCGTATGCGAGATCGGCTACGGCGTCGAGAACGCGTCGCAGCGCCTAGGGTTCGCGACCGAAGCGGTGGCGACGTCGGTGGCGTGGGCGCTCGAGCAGGCGGAGGTGCGCGTCATCCAGGCGACGACCTTTGGCTGGCACCGCGCGTCGATTCGCGTCCTCGAGAAGGCCGGCTTCGCGCACGCGAGCGCGCGCGACCACGAGACGCTCGGCGAGCTCCTCGTGTACGAGCGCACGCGCTAGTCTCGTCGAGCAGCTGGGCGGGCGTTATACGCGGAGCAGCACACCGCGCGCGGGCTGGCCCGTCGCCGCCGCGACCGCGGCCGCGTACGACGCGACCTGCGCCTCGTAGCGCGCCATGCCGCCCTTCGCGAGCTCGCGGTCGGTCTTGTAGTCGACGACGACCCACGCGCCGTCCTCGAGAAACGCGAGGTCCACGACGCCCTCGATGAGCTCGCCGTCCTCGGCGGTCCGCGAGACGGCGACCTCGCGGCGACAATCGGAGCTCGCGGCCGCGCGGCGGAGGAGCGGGTGCGCGAGGGCCGCGCTCACGGCCTCGGCGGCGGCGCTCGCCTCGTCCTCCGGTGCGCCCAAGAGGCGCGCCTGCTTGGCGGCGACCTTTGCGGCGACGGCAGCGGCGGCGCCGAGCGGCACCTCCGCGAGAACGGCGTGCACGAGCGTGCCGAAGCGCTTGTGGTGCGGCCGCTCGGCGCGGCGGCCCTGGACCTCGACGACCTCGACCTTCGATGATGCGCCGCGTTCCTGCGCGGCCGCGGCCGCCGCGTCGCCCTCGCCGGCGGCCCGCGTCACCGTCCGGACGCGCAGCGCGGGAACGCCGCCCTTCTCGAGCCGCGCCGCGCGCGCGTCTTGCCA
>JAYVXL010000960.1:0-2911 GCA_043785185.1 Myxococcales bacterium | reverse complement strand
GTGGGGCCGAGGGCCCCCTCAAAACCTGCGGTTTTGAGCCTCCCCCCGTTCGCGCGGCGAAGTCGTGCTGCGCACGACGGGGGGATCGAGAGACGGATCGGGAGACGGATTGTCGTTGAGCGTGTGGGGGATCGCCAAGTTGGCGAGGTGCCGCGCGCGTTTCGGGCGTAAAAGGGCTTGTTTTTGCGGGGGAGTGGGGTGGCACTGGCTTTGCTGAAGGGGCGGGGATGAACATCTCCACGCTTCCGCGAATCGCTGCGTCCACCTCGATCCTCGGCCTCATCGCCGCGCTCGGCGCTGTCGGGTGCTCGCCCGCGCAGGCGGCGCCGACGGCGGCGTATTGCCCGCAAGCCCCTGCCCCGCCGCCTGTGCCGGCGCCGCCTCCGTCGCACGGAAAGTCCCCGTCGCGGGCGGATCACCATGTCTACCGGTTCGACTTCGCGCTGACGGGCGTGCAGATCGCGGAGGCGCCGGACACGTCCTTCACGTTGACGTTGGAGGAGGACTATCCCGGGGAGGTCCTCGTCGGAAAAAACACCGCGCTCGCGTCCTCGGCGCCTCCGCCGCTGACGCCGGCCGCGGGCTCGGCGCCCGGCGCGCCGCCGTCGCGCCCGCCGGTCGCCCCGACGATGCGCCAAGACATCGGCGTAAAGGTCCGCGGCAGCTTCGTGCCTGCCGGAGGCGCCGGCGACGACGTCCTCTTCGACGGCGACGCGGAGATCAGCTGGCTCGAGCCGGGTGGCAGCATCCGCAAGATGACGGCGCGCCCGCGCCTCGTCGTGTCACCCGGAAAGTCCGCGGTGGTGCTCGGCGTCGACGAGGGCCAGAAGCACTCGCGCCTCACCGTGACGGCGACCAAAGTTCGCTGAGCGAGGCGAGGCGAGGCGAGGCGAGGCGAGGCGAGGCGAGGCGAGGCGGGACGCGGCAAGCGGCACGGCGCGCAACTTTTCGGGCGCGTTCGCCTTGCGCTAAGCGTGGGTAGGCACTAAGTTTTGCGGCCGTTCACCACGTTTGGTTACAAGGAGCTCGCGTCATGTCCACGAAGATCGCCATCAACGGGTTCGGTCGCATCGGTCGCTGCATCGTCCGCGCGATGCATGAGCGCAAGATCAAGGACCTCGAGCTCGTGGCCATCAACGATCTGACGGACGCGAAGACGCTCGCCCACCTCTACAACTACGACACCGTCCACGGCCGCGCCGAGGCGAAGGCCGTGGCGGGCGAGGGCTCGCTCGTGGTGGACGGCCGCACGGTGAAGATCACCGCCGAGAAGGAGCCCGGCAAGCTGCCGTGGAAGGAGCTCGGGGTCGACATCGTCTTCGAGTGCACGGGGCTCTTCACCGATCGCGACAAGGCGGCGGCGCACCTCACGGCCGGCGCGAAAAAGGTCCTCATCAGCGCGCCCGCCAAGGGGCACGATCTCACCGTCGTCCTCGGCGTCAACGCCGAGAAGTACGACCCCGCCAAGCACCACGTCCTGTCGAACGGCTCGTGCACGACCAACTGCCTCGCGCCGGTGGCGAAGGTCATGATGGACAGCTTCGGCATCAAGCAGGGGCTGATGACGACGATCCACTCGTACACGAACGACCAGGCCGTCCTCGACATCCCGCACAGGAAGGGCGATCTGCGCCGCTCGCGCGCCGCCGCGATGAACATGATCCCGTCGTCGACCGGCGCGGCGAAGGCGCTCGCGGAGGTCATCCCCGAGCTGAAGGGCAAATTCGACGGCCAGGCCGTGCGCGTGCCGACGATGGACGTCTCGATCGTCGACCTCACGCTCGAGACCGAGCGGCCGGCGACGAAGGAGGCCATCCACGCCGCGATGAAGGCGGCGAGCGAGGGGCCGATGAAGGGCATCCTCGGGTACACCGAAGAGCAGCTCGTCTCGAGCGACTACATCGGCGATCCGCGCTCGTCGATCTTCGACGCGACGATCACCCAGGTGATGGGCGACCGCTTCGTGAAGGTCTTCAGCTGGTACGACAACGAGTGGGGCTTCTCGAACCGCATGATCGAGCTCGCCCAGATCGTCTCCGCCAAGCTTTGAGACGGGGCGCGCCAACATGACGACCGCCAATCCGCTGCAGGGCATCAAATCGATCAAAGATCTGCCGATCGAGAACAAGAAGGTGTTCATCCGCGTGGACTTCAACGTCCCGCAGGACAAGGCGAACCCTTCGAAGATCACCGATGACTCGCGCATCCGCGAGGCGATCCCGACCATCAAGCACGCGCTCGAGCGCGGCGCGCGCGTGATTTTGGCGAGCCACCTCGGGCGGCCGAAGCCGGGGAAGACGGCCGGGCTCGGCATGGAGCCGTGCGGCGCGCGCCTGGCCGAGCTGATGGGCATCGAGGTGCACGTGCCGGAGGACTGCATCGGCGACGCGCCGAAGAAGGTCATCCACGATCTGCGCGCCGGGCAGGTGTGCCTGCTCGAGAACCTGCGCTTCCACGAGGAAGAAGAGAAGAACGATCCGGACTTCGCGACCAAGCTCGCGAGCCTCGCCGAGGTGTACGTCGACGACGCGTTCGGCGCCGTGCACCGCGCGCACGCGAGCGTGCACGGCATGGCCAAGCTGTTTCAGGATCGCGGGTGCGGCTTCCTCCTCGAGAAGGAGATCGCCGCGCTCGGCAAGCTCGTGCTCGGCGCGGACAAGCCGTACGTCGCCGTGCTCGGCGGCGCCAAAGTGTCCGACAAGATCGCCGTCATCGAGGCGCTCCTCCAGCAGGTCGACGCGCTCGTCATCGGCGGCGCGATGGCCAACACGTTCCTGGCGGCCAAGGGCGTGAAGGTGCAGGCGTCTCGCGTCGAGGAGGACAAGCTGGCGCTCGCGCGCACGCTCCTCGAGAAGGCGGCGGAGAAGAAGGTCGAGGTGCTCCTCCCGGTCGACGTCGTCGTCGCAAGCGG
>JAYVXL010000959.1:0-9512 GCA_043785185.1 Myxococcales bacterium | reverse complement strand
ACGCGTGGGTGAAGGGGCCGCTCGGTCCGCCGATGCGCGCGCTCGGTGCCGTCGCGGTCAACCGTAGCCGCGCGTCGAACATGGTCGATCAGATGATCGCGCAGTTTCGCGCACGCGAGCGGCTCGTGCTGGCGATCCCGCCGGAGGGGACGCGCCGCCGCGCCGAGCGCTGGAAGTCCGGATTTTACCACATCGCCCGCGGCGCCGACGTGCCGGTGGTGCCCGGCTACCTCGACTTCGGCCGCAAGCGCGCCGGCCTCGGCCCTGCGCGCCGCATGACCGGCGACGTGCGCGCGGACATGGACGCGCTGCGCGCGTTCTACGCGGAGAAGGCTCCGAAGGCGTTCGACCCCTCGAAGTTCGGGCCGATCCGCCTGCGCGAAGAGGAAGAAGAAAACAAACGAGGCGCCTGACGGCGGCTCCCTCCGGCCGCGGCGACGAGGCGCCTCACCTCTCGGCTCAGCCCAGCGCGACGCGCGCCACCATGGCGAGCATGAGCGCCAGCTGGACGAAGAAGAACGACGCGCGGACAAGGACGTGGATCTGTCGGGTGCCGACGAGGTGCGTGAGCGACTGGGCCACGCGCGCATAGAGCACGAACGCGGCGAGCGGCTGCACGGCGTCCATCCTGCCGAGCGCGCCCGCCGCGAGGACGATCGCGCCGAAGACCGGGAGGTTCTCGGCGCAGTTGGCGTGCGCGTCGAGAATGCGCTTGGCGATCGCCGCGTCGCCGGCGAGCGGCGCGCCGCCGCGCGGCCAGCTGTTCACCGGCGTGCCCTTCAAGAAACGCAGGCCGCGGTACAAGAAGATGAGGAGGACGAGGAGGAGGGTCCAGGCGGCGAAGCCGAGGAGGGCGTGGAGCGGCGACATGCCGCGGTCCTATCACGAGCGCGGGGAGGCCTGGCCTCTGCCTCTTCCCGTCAGGTGCGCGGCTTCCAGCGCTTCCAGGTTGCGCGAATCGTGACGCGAACCTTGCCGTCGTGGCGCACCTCGCCGAGCACGAGCATCTCGGCTTCCGTGATGGTCTCCGCCGACGCCCACAGCTCCAGCGGCGGGCCGAGCGGCGTCGGGCGGAGGAAGCGCACGTCGAAGGCGGCGGTCACGTACGGCAGCGCCGCGCGCGACGCGTCGTGGAGGCCGCGCTGCTCGGCCTCGGTCACGACGACGGCCGCGGTGTGGCAGTCGAGCACCGTCGAGAGGATGCCGCCGTTCACGAAGCCGAGACCGTTATCGTGCTCGGGCCGCGGCACGAACGTCGCCATCACGCCGCCCGCCGCGGCGTAGCTCCGGAGGTGCAGACCCGCGGGGTTCGCGGGGCCGCAGCCGAAGCATTTCATGTTCGCAAAGAGGCGCTCTTGGATGCTCGTCTCGCTCACCCGCGCCAGCGTAGCAAACCCGCGGCGCGGTAGGCCCGGCGCATGAACGAGGTCACGTCGAGCGGGGCGATTCCGGGCGCTCCCAACGCGCGCGCAGCGTCATCCGCCGCGCCTTCGGCTCGACGCCTTCGACGGCGACCGCGCCGACGCGGCCGATGACGTTGAAGAGCGCGCCGAGCGAGCACGCGACCGACCCCGGCCAACCGGCGGCGCGCACCAGGCACGGCGGGAGCGCGTCGAACGTGATGCGGACGGAGGAGACGCCCGCGTCTGCCACGGTGATCTGCGTCGAATCGCGATAAATCTGCGTCCACGCGCGCGGCATCCATCGCAGAACGCGCGCAGGCTCGACGCCGAAGAGGCGCACCGCGCCGTTCACCGTCGACTGCAACATCGAGCTGTCGCAATCGGCGACGCCGAGGCGCAGGAAGAACGCCTCGCGTGCGCGCGGGCCCAGCGCCGACCACACGACCTCGGTCGCGGACGCGTTCACCTCGGCGGGGAGCCAGCCCGTCGGCCCCGACTCGCGCACCAGCTCGAGGTCGGACGCGCGCATCGCGCCAGTGATGGCGGCACGCGCGGTCGGCTCCTGCGCGTCCACGCACGCGAGGAAGAGCTTCATGTGCCGCGCGCGCACATGGGCCGCGATGGTCGCACTCGGCGTTGGCGTCGTCTGCAATTGACCTCCCCTCAGGAGGAAACGGCTACCGCGCGAGAAGCTGAAGCGCAATCGAACGAGGGGGCCCCCGCGCCCTGCCCCGTCCGCGTGGGCTCCGCGCCGGACGGGCGGTGGGCGCGGCGTGCGTGGGCGCGCCACTGCTGCTAGGTTTCGCCGCCGTGCGTATCCTACTTCCTGCGAGCACCCTCGCCGCGCTGGCGCTCTCGCCGGCGCTGCTCGGCGCTGCGCTGCCGTCCCCGGCGCGCGCCGCAGCCGCGCCCGAGCCGGCGTGGTGCGCGCCGGAGCTCGAGACGCTCCCCGGTCACGTGTGCCACATCGACGGCGGCGAGCCGGGCGGGCGGCGCACGCTCGTCATCCTCCTTCACGGCCTCATCGCGCGAAACACGACGTGGCAGTGGACGCAGGAGCGCGCGATCGCCCGCGACGCGAAGCAGTTTCACTTCGCCGCCATCGTCCCTCAAGCGCCGACGGTGGGCCCCGGCGGGAGCGGCGGATACGCGTGGCCGGGCGGGGGCGGCGCCGGCAACGCGGCGGAGACCGACGAGCTCGCCGCCGGGTGGATGCGCGCGAAAAAAACGCTCGAGGAGCGCGCGGGAAAGCCGTTCGACGACGTCTTCGTGCTCGGCTTCTCGAGCGGCGCTTACTACGCGTCCCAGCTCGCGCTCCGCGGCCGGCTCGACGTGGACGGCTACGGCGTCTTCGCCGGCGGCACCTCCGTGGGCAGCCCCACGACGGACCCCGCGCGCCGGGTGCCGCTCTTCGTCGGCGTGTGCGCGCGCGATCGGGCGACGGCCCCCAACGGGCGCGCGCTCGGCGCCGCGCTCGCGACGCTGTCGTGGCCGCACACCGTCGACGAGCTCCCCGTCGGGCACATGTTCGCCGACAACCACATCGGCCACGCCGTCCGCTGGCTGCGCGAGAGGCACGACGCCGCCCGCGCCGTCCGCTGAGCGCCACGCCACGAGGACCAGACCATGCACCGAAGCCGACTCTCCGGGTTCATCGTCGACTGCAAAGACACGCCGCCGGCGGAGGCCGCCGCCTTTTGGGGCCCCGCGCTGGGGATGGCGCTCCTCCCCGCCGAGGGGGACCTCTACGGGCTGCTCGACGCGCGCGCGCGCGATCTCGTCGTCGAGGTGCAGCGCGTCGCGCACGAGAGCCGCGTGCACCTCGACATCGAGAGCGACGACATCGACGCCGAGGCGGCGCGCCTCGAGGCGCTCGGCGCGCGGCGAATCGACAAGGTGAAGACCTGGTGGCTCATGGAGGCGCCGACCGGGCAGCGCTTCTGCGTCGTCCGCGCGCGCGCGTCGCTCGAGGGCGCGCCGGGGGCCACCGTCTGGCCGTAGCGCGGTCGATCTCGGCTGCACCTACGTCGCAGGCCGACCGGCGAGCGCGAGGAACGTGGCCTTCGTGAGCGCCGTCGGGTCGGCGGGGAGGCGCTCGCACGGGACGAGCTCGCCCCACGCGTAGCGCCACGCGCCCCCTTCGCGGACGAAGCGCGAGAGCTCCGCGAAGGAGCGGTCGACGCCGCGCTCGAAGATGCGCGCGTAGAACAGCACCTCGCCCGCGTCGCCGTCGGACGACGCGTGCAGAATGCACAGACCTAGGAAACGCTGCCGCTCCTTCGCGCGCGACAGCTCGCGCGCGAGCGCGGCCGCCGGGACCGCGTGATCGGCGTGCGTCTCCGCGAGCGTCCGCACGAGGTAGTCGCCGAGGCCGCGCGCGAACGCGGAAAATCGCGAGCGCATGAGCGCCTCCGGCGTCTCCGCCTCGCGCGCGCCGGCGTGGAGCGGGCCGCAGCACGTCGTGTAGCGCGCGCCGGACCCGCAGGGGCAGTCGTGCTTCGGCTTGGCCACGCGCGGAGCGTATCGCACCTGCCCACGGCCGCCTCGCCTGCGATATAAACGCGGGGCGATGCCGGTCACGCCCACCAAGACCGCCCTCCGCGACGAGCTGCTCGCGCACCTCGCGGCGGATCTCGACACGGCCGCGCGCGCGCAAGCGGCGACGCGCGCCGGCGCGACGCACGAAGAGTCCAAGCCCGAGAACGACAAGGACACGCGCGCGCTCGAGCAGTCGTACCTCGCCCGCGGGCAGGCGCTCCGCGTCGACGAGCTGCGCGGCGCGCTCGCGGAGGTGAAGGCGATGGCGCTCCGCGCGTTCGAGGATGGCCAGGCCGCGGCGCTCGGGGCGCTCGTGACGGCGGACGAGGGCGACGCCACCGTCCGCTTCTTCCTCGCGCCCCAAGGCGGAGGCGCGAAGCTCGGGGCCGGCGCCGTCCTCGTCGTCACCCCGAAATCACCGCTCGGTCGAGCGCTGATCGGCAAGCGCGCCGGCGACGCGTGCGAGGTGCTCCTCGCCGGGCGCACGCGCGAGCTGTCGATCGTCGCCGTCGCATAGCTGGAGGTGTAGCCGCCGTCGCACCGGCCGAGCGTCAGTGGGCGTACAGCGTCCGGCAGCTCCGCCCAACCTCGAGCTTCTTCATTCGCCGCGTGACGAAGACCTTGGCGAGGACGCTCCCCTTGTCGTCGACGAGGGTGACCGCCAGGTTCCCATCCCGTTCGCGCGCGACCGTTCCGCCCGCGTCGCCGAGGAACCGGCCGAGGCTGTCGGCCTTGAAGTTCGGGGGCTCCCCGTAGGCGAGCAGCGCCACGTCGTGGCAGAGGTTGACGACCTCGATCGGCGGCCGCGGCCGGTGCGGCTCGGCTTCCGCGGGCTCCGCGGGGGGCGCGTCCCCGGCGTCGCCGCTGGCCTCGGCGCCGGCGCGAACCCCGGGCGGGTCCGGCGCGAGCGGCGGCGCGGGCGGCGGGCCGCACGACGCGACGAGCGGGGCGAGCGTGAGGAGAGCGACGAGGCCGAAGGGCCCATGACCGACGGCGACGCGCATGGGCCGAGTATACCCCCCTGGCGCCTCGGCGCTTCGCGCTTATGCTTGGGGGACCATGGCTCTATTCTCCGATGCTCGAACCGAAAAGCTGCGCATCCCGACGCCGGCCGACGCCCTTCCGGGCCGCGCGGAGCGCATGCCCGTCGCAAAGCTCCACACCGTGAAGGGGACGCCGATGGAGGCCCCCTTCCCCGCCGGCCTCGAGCTGGCGATGTTCGGGATGGGCTGCTTCTGGGGCGCGGAGCGCAAGCTCTGGAACGTCGAAGGCGTGTACTCTACACAGGTCGGCTTCGCGGCAGGCCTGACGGCGAACCCGACGTACCGCGAGGTCTGCACCGGCCGCACCGGCCACAACGAGGTCGTGCGCGTCGTCTACGATCCGAAGGTCGTCTCCTACGAGGCGCTCCTCAAGGTCTTCTGGGAGAGCCACGACCCGACCCAGGGCATGCGCCAGGGTGGCGACGTGGGGACGCAGTACCGCTCCGGCATCTACGCCTTCACGCCCGCGCAGAAGGCCGCGGCGCTCGCGTCGAAGGAGGCGTACGGCAAGGCGCTGGCCGACGCGGGGCACGGAAAACTCACGACCGAGGTGCTGGACGCGCCCGAGTTCTATTTCGCCGAGGACTATCACCAGCAGTACTTGGACAAGAACCCCGACGGGTACTGCGGCCTCGGCGGCACCGGCGTCGCCTGCCCCGTCGGCTTGCGGGTGTGACGACGCCCGAGTGCCTCGCGTGCGGGACGTGCTGCTTTTCGCGGCTCGAGACGTACGTGCCGGTGACCGGGGACGACCACGCGCGCCTTGGCGAGCGCGCGGGCGAGCTCGTCGTCTTCGACGGGCACCGGGCGTTCATGCGCATGGATGACGGCCACTGCGCCGCGCTCCGCGTCGACGCGGACGCCTCCGCGTTCGTCTGCACTGTGTACGACGCGCGGCCGGAGACGTGCCGCGCGCTCGCCCGCGGCTCACGCGAGTGCGACGGGGAGCGCGCGACCAAAGCCGAGCGCCCGCCGCTCGCCCTCGCGCGCGCCCTCGGCCGCGCCGTGTAACCTGGCTCGCCAACGTGGAGACTCCATGAATCAAGCCCCGCCCCGGATGCCGCCGACCCGCGCCATCGGCCTCGAACGCCACCCCTTCCAGGACCTGTACCACTCGGTGCTCACGTCGACGTGGACGCAGTACTTCGGCGGCTTCGCAGGAGCGTTCCTCCTGACGAACGCGCTCTTCGCGTGCCTCTACGTGGCGGTGCCGGGCTGCATCGCGAACGCCGAGCGCGGGTCGTTCTACGACGCGTTCTTCTTCTCGGTCCAGACGATGGCCACGATCGGTTACGGCGCGATGTCGCCGGCGACGCCGTACGGGCACGTCGTCGTGACGCTGGAGGCGCTCGTCGGCATGCTCGGCGTCGCCATCGTCACCGGCCTCACGTTCGCGAAGTTCTCGCGCCCCACCTCGCGCGTCATCTTCACCGACAAGGTGCTGCGGGCGACGCGCAACCGCGTCCCGCACCTCATGTTCCGCATGGGCAACGCGCGGCGAAACATGGTGGTCGAGGCGCAGCTCCGCGTCATCCTCCTCGTCGAGGACGAGAGCGAGGAGGGGCACGTCCTCCGCGTGCCCCTCGAGCTCAAGCTGGTGCGCGAGCGCACGCCGCTGTTCGCCCTCTCGTGGACGGCGATGCACAAGATCGACGAGACGAGCCCGTTCTACGGCGACGGCGCCATGGACCGGCTCCGCGCGAAAAAGGCGGAGATTTACCTGTCGCTGCTCGGCTACGACGAGACGTTCGCGCAGTCGATCCACGCGCGGTTCCGGTACCGCCTCGACGACATCGTCGAGGGCTCCCGCTTCGTGGACGTCCTCACGATCAACGCCGACGGATCGCGGGTCCTCGACTACAGCAAGTTCCACGGCGTCGTGCCGAAGTCGGAGGCCTGACTCGGATCAGGGCTGCGCGCCAGCGCGAGCGGACAAAATCGACGAAAACTTGAGCGCCGGCGGCGTTGAGGCAGAGTTGAAGGAGTGGAGAAGCTGTCGTGGTCTCCGGTCTTGCTCGCAGGACTTTTCACGCTCGTCGCATGCGCGCCGCGCAGGGACGGTCCGCCGCCCGACGCGCCCGCCGCCGAGCCACAACCGCCCGCGCCGCCCGCGGAGGATCCCGACTCGCCCGGCGAAGGTACCCCGCCCGCGCCCGCCATGTCGTTCGTCGTGGCGGGCCCGCCAGCGCTCGACCTTCCCGCGTGCCCGACGGAGATGGTCCTCGTCGACGGCATGTACTGCCCGAACGTGAAGCAGACGTGCGCGGCGTGGGTCGACCCGCCGACGAGCCCCTACCCGTTCACGCGCTGCGCGGAGTGGAAGAACCCCGCGGTGTGCGAAGGCGCGCGCGAGCACCGGCGCTACTGCGTCGATCGCGATGAGTTCACGCGGCCGCCGGAGGCGCTTCCGATCGTCCACCAGTCGTGGACGGACGCGGCGGTGGCGTGCGAGGACAAGGGCGCGCGCCTGTGCACCGAGGCGGAGTGGCAGTTCGCGTGCGAGGGGGAAGAGATGCTCCCCTACCCCTACGGCTGGAAGCGTGACGCGACGGCCTGCAACTTCGACCGCACCGATCTCGGGCGACCGAACGAGGGGCTCAAGGATCACCGCGCTCCCCCCGACGCGTTCCCGCGATGCCTCAGCCCGTTCGGCGTGCACGACATGGTCGGCAACGTGGACGAGTGGACGATGCGCGAAGGGATCGCGGCGCCGAACCGCTCGGCCCTCCACGGCGGGTGGTGGCTGCCGGGGCGGAACAACTGCCGGCAGGCGACGCTCGCGCACGCCGAGAGCTACCTCGGCCCGCAGGTCGGCTTCCGCTGCTGCCGCGACGCCGACGTGCACGCCAACGCCAGCGCGCGCGACGCCCGCGCGACCAACCACGCGACGCCGCCAGCGCGCTGACCCGCGCGGCGGCGGGCACGTACCGGCTCAGCGCGGGCACGCCAGGGGATAGAGCAGGTACTTCTCGCGCTTGACGCGGAAGGCGGCGAGGTCTTTCTCCCACGTCGCCGCCACCTCGGGGAGCGACCTTCCCTGCGCGAGGGCCGCCATCGCGGCGTGGCTCGCGAGCAGCCGGTTCACGTCGGCCCAATGCCACTTGCCGCCCGGCTGCACGCCCTCGCCGTGTTGCGCGCGCAGCTCGCCCGCGAGCGCGAGCCCCGCGCGGATCGGCTCGAAGCGCGCGCGATCGGTGATCGCGAGGCGCACCCCCGCGCAGCGCTCGCCTCGGTACGGCGCGGCCGTCGGCGTAAAGCTCGTCGCGGTGAAGGTGACGCCCGGAAGCGCGCGGCGCGTCAGCGCGGCGGCGAGCGCCGGGCCGTCGACGAACGGCGCGCCGACGACCTCGAACGGCGTGTCGGTGCCGCGACCGACCGACACGTTCGTGCCCTCGAGCAGCGCGACGCCCGGGTAGAGCACCGTCTCGTTCACGGTGCGGAGGTTCGGCGACGGCGGCGTCCACGACAGACCCGTCGCGTCGAAGTAGTCGGCGCGTCGCCACCCCTGCACCGGCACGACGTCGAGGCGCGTCCCCAAGTGGTCCTCGGCGTCGAACAGGAGCGCGAGCTCGCCCATGGTCATGCCGTGACGGACGGGGAGCGCGCCGTGGTGGACGAAGCTCTTGGAGGTCGCGTCGTCGATCGGTCCCTCGACGTCGACGCCGTCGATCGGGTTCGGGCGGTCGAGGACGACGAAGCCCAGGCCCGCTTCGGCGGCGGCGCCCATCGCACGGCGGAGCGTCGCGCTGTACGTGTAGAAGCGCGCGCCGACGTCTTGCACGTCGAAGACGAGCGCGTCGAGGCCCTCGAGGCTCTCGGGCGGCGGCGTGAACGTCGCGCCGTACAAGCTGACGACCGGGAGGCTCGTCACCGGATCCGTGCCGCCGTCCAAGAGCCCCTCCTTGTCGCCGCCGAGGCCGTGCTCGGGCGCGAAGATGCGGACGAGCGTGACGCCGGGGGCGGTCGCGAGGAGATCGATCGTGCGGGCGCCGTCGCGCGCGCGCCCCGACACGTTGGTGACGAGGCCGACCCTCTTGCCGCGCAGCCGCGCGAAGCCCTCGGCGCGGAGGACGTCGATGCCCGTCTGAACGTCGCGGGCGCCGCGCTCGCACGGATTGGGCGCGCGCGGCAGGCCGGCGATCTCCGCGGCGATCGTGCCGATCCGCGCCACGAGATCGTGCACGGCGCCGCGGCCGTTCGGGTGCACCCGGTTCGACAGGAAGAGCACGAAGAGGTCCGCGTCGGGGTCGAGCCACAGCGCCGTACCGGTGAAGCCGCTGTGGCCGAACGCGCGGCGAGAGAGCCCGTCGCCGCGGGTCTTGGTCTGCGGGCTCGCCATGTCCCAGCCGAGCGCGCGCACCGCGCCGGGCACGTCGTGCGGCGCGAGGAAGGTCGCGAACGTGCGCGCCCCGGCGACGCGCGGCCCGCCGGCGTCGCTCGCCGGGGCGCCGGGCAGCTGCCCTTTGCCGAGCCAGGCTTGCGCGAAGCGCGAGAGATCGCGCGCGGTCGAGAAGAGGCCGGCGTGCCC
>JAYVXL010000958.1:0-2922 GCA_043785185.1 Myxococcales bacterium | reverse complement strand
GCGAGACCGGCGCCTCCCCGCGCGGCGTCTCCTCCACCAGCGCCGCCTCGTACGCGTCGATGCAGTAGTGCGTCGGGGTCTTCTCGCCGGCGCGCGCGCGGCGCACCTCGGGCGTGACGTGCGCCATCCCCGCGGGGCACGCGCCGCTGTTCCTCGGCCCGCGCGCTGGGCCGCATGCGGCCGCGAGCAGCGTCGCGGAGAGAACGGCGACCCGCGCCTGGCTCCCGGAACGACCCGTCACCGCTCCGAGGCTAGAGCAGGCTAGAGCAAGCGCGACGAACTTTGGTGAGCCGGTCGAGGTCCCCTGCGGGCTCTTAGGGCTGTGAGCACTCGAGCACCGCGCAGGACAAACTCATCGAAGTACTCGAAGTCGCTCGGTGTTCTGGTCACTTCGCTGTCGTTTGCCGGCTGCAACGGCGTCATCGGCGGCGGGGAGGACGGGGTGTCCGTGTCGCCCGACGGGGGCACGGTCGCTCCGACGGTCGCCGCGGCGTGTGCGACCCACGCGGTCCCCACGCAGCCGCTTCGGCGGCTGTCGTCGACCCAGTTTCGGAACACGCTCGTGGATCTGTTCGGCGCGCCGCTCGCGGCGTCGACGCAGGCCGGCTCGCTCTTCCCGGCGACCGTCATCACGCACGGCTTCAGCGGCGACTCCGAGGCGAACAGCGTCAACACGTCGCAGAGCAACGCCATCGAGGACGAAGCGGAGCGCATCGCGTCGCGGGTGATCGCCGCGCCGGACCCTTGGCTGCGCGCGCTCCTCCCCTGCCCGATGCCGACGACGATCGCCGACGCCCAGATCGACGGCTGCATCGACGCGTTCGTGGCCGGGTTCGGTCTTCGGGCGTTCCGTCGACCTGTCACCGACAGCGAGACGAAGATCGCGCGCGGCGTCTACGACGCGATCCGCCCGAGCCAGGGCGCCGCGAAGGCGTTCGCGAGCGTGCTCCAGTTCTTCGTCGAGTCTCCGCCGCTCCTCTACCGTGTCGAGCGCGGCTCCGGCCCCGTCGCGGACAGGCCCGGGCTCGTCGCGCTGACCGGCTACGAGCTGGCCAGCCGCCTCTCGTTTCTCTTTGCCGACAGCGGCCCGGACGCCGAGCTCCTCGATGCGGCCTCGAAGGGCGCGCTCGCCAGCCCCGACCAGATCGAAGCGCACGCGCGCCGTCTGATGAGCCTGCCGCGTTTTCAGGACGCCCTCGCCGCGTTTCATCGCGATTGGCTGCACCTCTACGAGAACGCCGCCAAGGATCCCGCGCGCTACCCGACGTACACGCCGGCGGTGCAAGCGAGCCTCGCCGAGGAGCCCGCCCACCTCCTCAAGTACGTGCTCGAACAAGGCGACGGGAGCCTGAAGAGCCTCCTCGGCGCGTCCGAGATGCCCGTCAACGCGACGCTCGCGGACTACTACGGCGTGAGCGCGCCGGGGGCCACGGCCGACCACTGGGTCCCCGTCGCCGTCCCCAACCGCCGCGGCCTCCTGACGCTCGCGTCGGTGCAGACCGCGCTCGCGCGCTCGATCACGACGACGCCCATTCATCGTGGAAATTTTCTCCGCACGTCGGTCCTTTGCGAGCCGGCGCTGATGCTCCCCGCCAAGGTCGACACCGCGACCCCGCTCGCGGGGGCGGCAGGCGCCGCGACGGCGCGCGGGCGCCTGGACCCGCTGATGACGCGACCGGATTGCATGGGGTGCCACAAGCAGTTCAACCCCATCGGCCTCGGGCTCGAGAACTACGACGGCGTCGGGCTGTGGCGCGACAAAGAGAACGGCGAGACGATCGACGCGTCCGGCGAGGTCGACCTCGGCGCCGCGACCCCTCTGGGCTTCAAGGGCCCCGGCGAGCTCGTGACGCTGATGTCGTCGAGCGACAAGGTCCAGCAGTGCTACGCGCTCCAGTGGTTCCGATCGTCGGTCGGTCGTAGCGAGACGCCGGAAGATCAGTGCAGCATCGCGGCGGTGCAGAGCACGGTCGTGAAGAGCAAAGGAGATCTCCGCGAGCTCCTGGTCGCGCTCACGCGAACCGACGCGTTCCTCTACAGAAAGGCGGCGGAGTAGCTCATGATCGTCAGTCGCCGCGGACTACTGAAGGGCATCGGGGGCATCGGTCTTGCGCTCCCTTGGCTCGAGCAACTGGCGCCCAAATCGGCGCGCGCCGGGAGCCCGCAGTCTTTGCCCAAGCGTGTCATCGTCGTGACCTACGCGATGGGCGTGCCGGTCGGCCAGTGGCGCCCCATCGGTGAAGGGTCTCAGTTCACGCTGCCGTACGTGACGCAGCCGCTCGAAAAGTTCAAGTCGCGCTGCCTCTTCGTCTCCGACATCGACAACACGATGCTCGCCCAGGGAGGCAGCGCGTTCGAGTTCGGCCATCCGGGCAAGAGCGAAGCCGCGCTCACCGGCACGTTGACGACGGGAGCCTTTCCGACGAACAACACCAACTCGGTGAGCGAGATTCTCACCGCCGTCTCCTCCGACGGCGGCGCGAACTCCGAGTCCGTCGAGCAGCGGATCGGCCAGTTTCTCAAATCCACGCACCCGTTTTTCTCGGTGGATCTCGGCGTCGACGGCGATCGCGGGCTCGGGACCATCGCCAGTCGCTTCTTCTTCGAGAGCCGGGGAACGTCGGTCACTCTCCAGTGCAACCCCGAGGCGACGTTCAATCGGCTGTTCGCGAACATCGCGCCTGGCGATCCCCAAGGGGAGAAGTTACTTCGGGAGATGAAGACCCGGAACAAGAGCGTCCTCGACGCCGTTCGCGCGAGCTTCGCCGATCTGTCGCGCGGCCTCGGGACCGACGACCGGCGGCGCCTGGAGGAGCACGCGGCGCGGATTCGTCAGATCGAGATCGACGGAGCGCTCGTGACCTGCGCGCAGCCGACGGGCATCGGGCCGCTCACCAAGCCGCGCATGGATGAGGCGGCGCT
>JAYVXL010000957.1:0-2926 GCA_043785185.1 Myxococcales bacterium | reverse complement strand
CGTACATGTCGCTCTCGACCGACGTGACGCGCGGCATGCTCGGCGTCCCGGGCGCGCCGTACAACCTGCTGCTCGATCGCAGCGCGGATTTCGGCGGCTTCAAGTTCTTCATGCGCGCGAACTACGCCACCGCGACCGACGTGCAGATCGTCCTCGGCGCGATGCAGCTCTGGTGGGATCGCACCGACCCGAACGGCTGGATCCCGTACGTGCGCGAGGACATGCACCCCGGGACGCCCGCGCACGAGGTCCTCATGCACGTGGCGATCGGCGACCACCAAGTCACGCCCCTCGGCGCGCACTACGAGGCGCGCACGATGAAGATTCCGAACCTGCGCCCCCTGAACCGCGACGTCTTCGGCGTCGAGGGCAAGGACGGCCCGTTCACCGGCAGCGCGATGGTCGAATACTCGTTCGGCCTGCCGCCCGCGCCGCTGTCCAACTACCCGCCCGACGGCGCGAGCGCGGATGATCCGCACGGCAAGCCGCGCCTGCTCGAGCCGAGCTACCTGCAGCAGGACAAATTCTTCCGCGAGGGCATCGTCGCGCCGTTCTGCGACGGGCCCTGCGATCCGACCTGAGGTTACCGGCGCGGGAGCAGGTCGAAGAGCTGCGAGCGCAGCGGCTCCTCCGCTTGCGCGGCGCGCGCGTGCGCGACCTCGCGGCCGTCGGCGCCGCCGATGGCGAGGATGGCGCGGACGGTCGCGACGATGACGAGCGCGTCGTCGGTAGGGGCGGCCGGTCCGCGGATGCGCGCGAGCATGCCCTTGGCCTGAGGGAAGAGCGCCGCGCGAAGGACGGTGAACGCGTGCGCGCGCGCGTGGGGCTGCGTATCGGCGAGCGCCGCCGCGGCGGCCGCGCGCGCGTCGCCCCCGCCCTTGCCGAGCATCTTCTCGATGCGCGCGACCACGCTCTCGTCGATCCCGCCGACCTTGCGAAGCGCGGTGAGCGCGGCGATGCGCACGCCTTCGTCTTCGTTGTCGAGGACCGCGACGAGCAGCGGCTTGGAGCGCTGACCCCACAGCGAGGCCAGCGCCGTGGCGGCCGCGCGACACACCGGGGGACCGCCGTGGCGCATGAGCCGCGCGACGCGCGCGCCGAGCTGCTCGTCCTGCACCTCGGGCAGCGCGCGCAGAACGTCCTCGGCGAGCGCGGCGTCGAAGCTCCCGTCCTCGGCCGGTTGCACGTGCTCGAGCGCGGTCGTGAGCACGGGCGACGCCGCGCTGCCGATACGCCGCATCGTCGCGACGAACCGCGAGCGGCCCGCCGCGTCGACCGTCCCCTTCGACCGCGCCATGAAGAGGGCGCGCGCGCCCGCCGCGCCCGTCAAGACCAGCACCGCGTGCGCCGCGTCGCGACCGTCGCCGGAGCCGGCGAGGAGCACGCGCGCCACCGGCTCGAGCACCGCTGGGTCTTCGAGCGAGCGAAGCGCGGCGCGCGCGACGTCGCCCGCGGGCCCTTGGACTCTACGGATCCACGAGAGCGGAACCAGCAGCGCCAGCGCTTCGCCGCGCGACGCGAGCGTCCGCATCGCGCGCTCCAGCATCTGCACGTGCGAGAGGAAGCGCGCCGCGTCCATCGGCGCCTCCATCGGCTTGAGCACGGTCTCCGGCAGTTGAATGAGCAGATCGGCCATCCGCTCGGCGTGCACCCACTGCTGCAGGTCCTCCGGCAGGTTCTCGATCTGCAAGATGCCGCGCGTGTGCATCGCCTTGAGGACGTCGTCGGTGTCCGGGCTCCGCTCGCGCGCGAAGCGGAGCGCGAGCTCGCCGGTGACCTTGCGCGTGCGCTCCTCGACCTTGGCGACCTTCCAGTCGGCGACGATGCTCTGCCCCACCGGCGCGACGCGGGCGAGGGGCATCGCGTCGACGAGGCTCCGCAGCGTGTCGAGCTTCGCGAGCTCGGAGATGTGCCGCACCTCGTCGCTGATCAGGTCCGCGTTCTCGAGCAAGATGCGGATCTGGTCGGGCCGCGGCACCGCGCGCACGACGTCGGCGATGAGCTGCATGCGGAGCCCGAGCATCGCCTCGTGGTCGAGGCCGCGAAGGAGCGGCAGCGCGCGGAGATCGCGCGCCAGGCGCGAGATGCACAAGTCCACTTGCCACGGCAGGCGCCGCTCGCGGCCCAGCAAGTCGGACGCGAAGAGGAGCTTGGCGCGCGTGAGCCCCTTGCCGATGAACTGGCCTCGCAGCTCCTCCGCCGCGATCTCCGGGCCGCTCAGGAGCTCCACCATCGTCGAGAGCTGATCGAGATCGATGCCGTCTTCGAGCGTCAACGCGACGAGGCTGCGCCGCTGGAAGACCTCGCCGAACTTCGGGCCGAACATCGAGAAGATCGTCTGCGTGACGAGCTTCTTCAGCTCGTACATCTCGCCGATGCCGGTGAGGACGCTGAACACGACGGTGTCGCCGACGTCGCGCCGCGCGAACGACACCTCGCCTCGAAACTGCAAGACCGCGGCCGCCGCCACTGCGAGCCGGTCCATCGCGTGCACGGACTCTCTGTGGCCGCGTTCGTAGTACGTGGTCCTCGAGACGGCGCCGGTCAACGAGACGAAGAACTCTTGGAAATGCGACCCCTCGGCCTCCAGCGACGGGAGGTCGGTCGCCTCGCGGAGCTCCTTGCGCTCGAAGTTGACGGGCGGGCGCTGCGACGGCGGTCTGTCGACGAGGACCGGCTCGAGCAGCTCGCGCAGCTGGTTGCGAAGCTGGCGCGCGCTCTCCGGCCGCGCGCGCCGGTCCTTCTGCAGCGTGCGCATGATCGTCTGCTCGAAGAGCGGGTCGAGGTCCGCCTTGAACGACGACGGGCGCCGCGGGAGCTCCTCGAGGTGCCGCGAGATGACCGCCATCGGCGTCGCGCCGGTGAACGGCACCTTGCCGGTCGCGAGCTCGTACATCGTGATTCCGCACGCGTAGAGGTCCGAGCG
>JAYVXL010000956.1:0-2927 GCA_043785185.1 Myxococcales bacterium | reverse complement strand
AGATCACGCTTCTGCTCGCCATCTGGGACTCCGGCGACGGCGTGCTCGACTCCACCGTCCTCATCGACAACTTCACCTGGTCGGCCGCCGAAGCGTCGGGCACGACGACGACGCCGGCGCCGACGCGCTGACGCCGACGCGCTGACGCCGAGGACGCGCGGACGCCCTGCAGCACGCCGCGAAAACCCTCGGAACTCACGGCGGTTGTCGCCCTGCTCACCTTGACCGGCCTGGCCCGGCCGGATAGTCCATATGTGGGATGCTTGGGGCGGGTAAAGGCCGACAAGCCGACGACGGCGGCACGATCGTCGAGGGGCTCCGCTCCGGCACAGCCGCGGCCGCGGCGTTCTCGTTCGGCAAGTACCAGCTGTTCGCGTCGCTCGGCCGCGGCGGCATGGCCGACGTTTACCTCGCCGTGTCGCGCGGGCCGATGGGCTTCAACAAGCTCGTCGTCATCAAGCGCCTGCGCCCCGCGCTCGCCGAGGAGTCCGCGTTCCGGCAGATGTTCCTCGACGAGGCCCGCCTCGCCGCGCGCCTGAGCCACCCGAACGTCGTCCACACGTACGAGGTCGGCGAGCACAACGGCATCTACTTCATCGCGATGGAGTACCTCGAGGGTCAGTCCCTCAACAAGGTCATCAAGGAGTCGGTGCGCCGCGGCGAGCGGCTCGAGCCGGCGTTCTGCGCGCGCATCGTCGCCGACGCCGTCGCCGGTTTGCATCACGCGCACGAGCTGCGCGACTACGACGGCCGGCCGCTCACCATCATCCATCGCGACGTCAGCCCCCACAACATCTTCGCGACGTACGACGGTCACGTAAAGCTCGTCGATTTCGGCATCGCGAAGGCGGCGCTGAGCACGACGGAGACGGAGGTCGGGGTCCTCAAGGGCAAGGTCGCGTACATGGCGCCCGAGCAGGCGATGGGCGGCCCCATCGACGCCCGCGCCGATCTCTTCGCGATGGGGATCGTGCTCTGGGAGCTGCTCACCCAGCAGCGCCTCATGACCGGCGACAGCGCGGCCAACACGCTCCATCGGCTGATGAACCTGCCGATCCCGCGCGTGTCGAGCGTCCTGCCGGACATCGATCCGCACCTCGACGCGATCGTCGCCAAGGCGCTCGAGAAGGAGCCGAACAAGCGCTACCAGTCCGGCGCCGAGATGCGCGACGACCTCGAGGCGTGGATCGCGAGCACCGGGCGCCTCGTGAAGCAGGACGAGCTCGGGCGCGTCATCGGCAACCTCTTCCTCCGCCTCCGCGAGGAGGTGCAGCGCCAGATCCAAACGCACATGGCCGCGGTCGCGACGGCGCAGTCGACGGGCGAGCTCCAGGCGCTCACGGCGGACTCGCTCAAGCGCCTCGAGCAAAACGGCTCGACGAAGCTGCTCCGCCTCGGCGGAAGCGGAAGTGGCAGCGGCGTCGTGTCGGCGTATCCGCCGTCGTCGGAGCCCGCGCAGCCGCCGCCGCTTCCCCCGCACTCCGGTCAGGTGCCGTCCGTCGTGCCGCCGATGCCGTCGGTGCAGACGCAGCCGTCGCAGTACCTGCACGCCGCGCCGCCGCCGCCGCGCGCGGGAGGCGGGCGGGTCGTGCTCCTCATCCTCGGGCTCCTCTTGGGCCTCGGCGTCCTCGTGATGCTGGCGATCGTCCTCCGTCCGCACGTGAAGGCGGGCGGCGCGCCGCCCGTGGACTCGACGCCGGTGGCCATCGGGTCCGCCCCTCCGGTCGCGAGCGGAGGGAGCGGCCCGTCGACGACCGCCTCGTCGCCCGATCCTGGCCCTGGGCCTGGCCCTGGCCCTGGGCCTGGGCCGACCGCGTCGACGCTGAGCCTCCCGAGCGCGTCGGCGTCGACGCTCGCCGCCGATCCCACGGCGCCACCGAGTGGTAAGCGGCCCGTCGGTCCGCCGGCGCACCCGACGGGCACGCACCGGGTCAACCCCCCGCCTCCGCCCCCGCCTCCGCCGCCGTCCGATGATCCGGGCTACCTCACGCTGCAGACCTACCCGTTCACGAAGGTCTCCGAAGGGGGCCGTCTCCTCGGCACGACCCCGCTCGTCAAGCTCTCGCTGCCCCCCGGCAGCCACGTCCTCTCGCTCGAGAACGCTGACCAGGGTATCAAGCAGACGTATACTGTGACCATCAAGAGCGGAGAGACCTCTAGCCGCAGCCTTGGATTGAAATAGGGGCGGCGGAGCGGCCGCCCGTGAGAGGATGGGCCGTGAACGCTCGGAGTAAGACGCGAGGTGGTGCTCGGGCGCGCGATGCCGGCGGCCCGGTGCGCGGGCTGGCGAGGGCCGCGAGGATCGCCGCGATCGCGCTGTTGCCGCTCGCGCCGATGGGCACGGGCGCGTGCGGGACGAAGGAGCACGCGGCGCCGCCCGCGCCGCCGCAGCCGATCATCATCGGCGTGTCGCTCGGCCTGACCGGCGCGCTCGACTCCTTCAGCGCGCCGCTCCAAAACGCCGCGAGGGTAGCCGAGGGGCAGATCAACGCGCTCGGCGGGATCTTCGGCCGGCCGGTCGTGTTCAAGGTCGTCGACGACACGAGCGACGAGGGGGCGGCGGCGCAGAAGGCCGTTCAGAGCCTCCTCGACGCCGGCGCCGTCGCCATCATCGGCCCCGTCGGGAGCTCGCAGGTGGTCGCGACCCACCAGCTCGCGTTTGGCAAGAAGGTCATCATGATCTCCCCGAGCGCGTCGTCGCCGGATCTCACCACGATCGAGCCGGCGCGCGATCGGTACCTTTTCCGCACGACGCCTCCCGACGATCTGCAGGGCAAGGCCGTGTCGCTCTTCGCGCTGCACGGGCCGCCGCGCCGGGCCGGCGACGGCGGCGTGGACGCCGGCGGGGCGGGCGCGTCCCTCTGCCAAAAGATGGCCATCGTGCGCATCGACAACGCGTACGGCAACGCCATGGCCAAGGTCATCGC
>JAYVXL010000955.1:0-2932 GCA_043785185.1 Myxococcales bacterium | reverse complement strand
TCGCGCATTTCCTTCCGAGCGAATATCTCCTCGCCGGCTTCACCGGCATCATGGTGCTCACCGGCGCGATGATGCTTCGGCGACGGAAGGAGACGGCCTCCGCGCGCGCGCCCTTCGGTCGGACCGCGGTGATCGGTATTTTCGTCGGGGCTCTCACGGGTGTCGTCGGCGCGGGCGGTGGATTCGTGGTCGTTCCCGCGCTTGCGATGCTGTGCGGACTCACCATCGGGGAGGCTATTGCGACCTCGCTTCTGGTCATCGCCATGAACTCGTTCGCTGGCTTCGCGGGGTACGTGGGCCAGGTTCACGTGAACGCGGGAATCGCGGCCGTCGTCACCGCGGCCGCCGTAGTCGGCAGCGTCGGCGGCGCGCTCCTCGCGGGTCGAATTCGTCCCGAGTCGCTGCGACGGGGGTTCGCCGTCTTCGTCATTGGGATGGCGGCGGTGATGACGTACCGCCAGCTCCCTCCGGGGCTGCGCGAACGTCTTGTCACGGACCCTCGGGTCACCCACGCTCTCGCCGTCATTGTTGGCGCCGGGCTGGCCTACCTCGCCGTCCGCCTCCGTCGCGTTCGCGTCAAACCATCTCAGTCGTCGCCGCTCGCCCTCCCGAGGAATACACAATGAAAAAGTTCGTCTTCGCCCTGTGGGCGGTCGCCGTGGCCGTTGCCGGATGTACACCATCGTCGACGGTCGCCAAAGCGGTCCCCCCAGTGCCATCGACGCCGCGGCACGTGACCTTCCTCCACATCGCCGACTCGCACGCGCAGCTCGAGACACACCCGGAGTACATGCCGGGTCAGACTCCCGAGCTGCAGTCGATGGGAGGCTACGCGCGCCTCAAGACGGCGATCGATCGGGAGCGCGCGGCGTCGAGGGGTGCGGTCTTCGTCGCCGATGGCGGCGACACCTTCCAGGGCTCCGGTCCGGCGGCGTGGAGCGAGGGTGAGGTTGTGCTCGGACCTCTCAACGCGCTCGGTCTCGACGTCTGCGTTCCGGGAAACTGGGAGGTCGTGTACGGGCCGGCGCGGTTTCGCGATCTGATGAAACGCGTTTCATGCAAGGTCACCACGTACAACTTTCACGACACCAAGACAGGTCAACGACTGTTCGCGCCGGAGGTGACGCTCGAGCGGGGCGGCGTGCGCGTGGCCTTCGTCGGCATCACCGATCCAACGACGACCAAGCGGCAGCCCCCCGACGAGGTGGTCGGACTCGACTCGACGCGCATGGACGGCCTGCGCGACTTCGTCAAGTCGGTGCGCACGAGCGAGCGTGCAGATCTGGTTGTCGCCGTCACCCACACCGGCCTCTCCGTCTCTCGCCGGATCGCCCGCGAGATCCCCGAGTTCGACGTCATCCTCTCCGGTCACACGCACGAGCGCACCGAGCGCGCCATCCTCGAGGGCAAGGTCATCGTCGTCGAGCCGGGCTCGATGGGCTCGTTCCTCGGGCGACTCGATGTCACGGTCGGGGACAAAGGTGGGGTCGCCGGCTACGAGTTCAAGCTCTTGCCGATCCGCGAGGCCGACTACGCGGAGGACGCGGCGGTGAAGAAGCTCGTCGACGACGCTCTGTCGCCGTACCGCGCGCGGGCGAACGAGGTGGTGGGCAAAACCGAGACGACGCTCATGCGCTACGACGTTCTCGAGTCGACCACGGATGACTTCGTGACCGATGCGGTGCGTGAGGTCGGAGGCGCGGACATGGGCTTTAGCAACGGCTTCCGTTACGCGCCGCCTCTTCCTGCGGGACCTATCACCGAGGGGGACTTGTGGAAGATCCTCCCGCTCGACGCGCGAATGAAGAAGGCGTGGGTCACGGGCAAGGAGCTCCGGAGCTACCTCGAGAACGAGCTCGAGCTCGTGTTCTCCCCCGACCCTTGGAAGCTCTCGGGCGGCTGGGGTCCTCGCGTTTCGGGCATGGACATGGTCTTCGCTGCAAAGGCGCCGAACGGCGCGCGGCTCCGCGAGGTGAAGGTGCTTGGGAAGCCCATCGTGGAAGACGGGAAGTATTCGCTCGCGGGCTGTGAGCGCGCCGGCGAGCCGCTCGACGTCGTCTGCCGCATGAAGGGTACCCACGATCCCGTGGTCCTGCCGATGACCGTGCACGAGGCGCTGCGGAAGTATCTCGTGAAACATCCGGTCATCGCCCCGAAACGCGAAGGCCGCGCCAAAGCGGTCGATCTTCCGCCCGTGATCTTCAGCCAGGACGAGATCCTTCTCGGCGGGCATTGAGCCCCTCGCGCGTTACCCTCTCATCAAAGGCCACATGACGACTTTTACCCCATGGTCCGCGCTCTTCGGCGGCGCGCTGATCGGTATCAGCGCCTCGATCTTGCTCCTCCTCAACGGTCGCGTCGCAGGAATCAGCGGCATCCTCGGAGGGCTGGTTCGTCCGCGCGCCGAGGAGACCTCTTGGCGTGCGTTTTTCATCGTCGGTCTCGTGGTTGGCGGCGTGGTGCTCTTCCTTCTGCGGCCAGCGTCCTTCGGTGCCGCGCCGGTGTCGCTCCCTCTCGCGATCGTCGCCGGCGTCTTCGTCGGTTTCGGCACGCGCCTCGGGAGCGGGTGCACCAGCGGTCACGGCGTCTGCGGCCTGAGCCGCTTCTCCGGTCGCTCGCTCGCGGCGACGATGACGTTCATGGCCACCGGCGCGATGGCGGCATTCGTCGTGCAGCACCTCCTGGGGGGTGCGCGATGAAGCGCACAGACGTCGTCGCGTTCATCGCCGGACTGACGTTCGCGATCGGCCTCGGCGTCTCGGGGATGACCCAGCCAGCGAAGGTTATTGCTTTCCTCGATGTCGCCGGCGCCTGGGACCCGAGCCTCGCGTTCGTGATGCTCGGCGCCATCGGCGTGCACCTCGTCTTCGCGCGGCGCGTGAAGACCGGCGCCGCGCCCCGGTTCGCGCCGGCGTTCTCCCTGCCGCTCACG
>JAYVXL010000954.1:0-2933 GCA_043785185.1 Myxococcales bacterium | reverse complement strand
AGCTCGTGATCGCCGTGAAGCGCGCCATCGAGACGCGCGAGCTGCGCCTGCAGAACGCGCGCTTGCGCACGGAGAACGCGCTCGGGCGCGCCATCGCGACGCGCAGCCCGGCGATGCAGCGCGTGCTCGACATGATCACGCGCGTCGCGCCGAAGGACGTGACCGTGCTGCTCACCGGCGAGAGCGGCGCGGGCAAGGACGTGATGGCGACCGCGCTGCACGCGCACTCGCGGCGCGCCGACAAGGCGTTCATCCGCTTCAACGCCGCCGCCATCCCCGCCGAGCTCGCCGAAGCCGAGCTCTTCGGCCACACCAAGGGCGCGTTCACGGGCGCCGTCAGCGCGCGCGCCGGCTACTTCCACCAGGCCGAGCACGGCACGCTCTTCATCGACGAGATCGGCGAGCTCCCGCTCGGCATGCAGGCGAAGGTGCTGCGCGCGCTGCAGTCCGGAGAGGTGCAGCCGGTCGGAGGGCGCACCGAAAAGCTCGACGTCCGCCTCGTCGCCGCCACCAACCGCGATCTCGCGGCCGAAGCCAAGGCCGGTCGCTTCCGCGAGGACTTGTTCTACCGCCTCAACGTCGTGCCGATCCGCGTGCCGCCGCTGCGCGAGCGGCCGGAGGACATCGACCCGCTCGTCGCGACCTTCGTTCGCTCGTACGCCGACAGGTACGGCATGGGGCAGGTCGACGTCGAGCCGGCGCTCGTCGACGCGTTCCGGACGCACCCGTGGCCGGGCAACGTGCGCGAGCTCGAGAACACGATCGCGCGGCTGCTCGCGCTCGCACCCGACGAGCGGCTCACGCTCGCGCTCTGGCGATCGCTCGAGGCGCCGCGCGACAAGGGCGCGGCCACGCTGTCGGCCGTCGGCGACCCCGGGCCGAGCCACCCGCTGCGCGGCCGCGTCGAGGGCTTCGAGCGGAGCATCATCGCCGCGGAGTTCGAGGCGGCCGGCAAGAACCAGAGCGAGACGGCTCGGCGGCTCGGCGTCTCCCGCCCTGCGCTCATCGAGAAGCTGCACAAGTACGGTCTCATCGAGCGCTGAGGCGCGCCGCGCGTGGCGCTTGCGCCGGAGGTACGACGTTGGGCAAACTCCTCTCCATGACGGCGCGGTCCCTCTTCCAGCTGCGGGCGTGGGGCGAGGTCATCCTCGCTCGGCTCGGCGAGACGTACGTGCCCTCCGAGCTCGCGCGGCCCGCGCGCACGTTCCGCGCGGCGCACGCGGCGCTCGTCGCCGCGACGCGGCGCGCGAAGCTCGCGCGCGAGCGACGTGACGCCGCGCTCTCCGCCGCCGGCCGCGCGGACGGCTCACTCGAGCGCGCCGTCCTCTCGCTCGGCAAGCGCCTCGTCGCCGCTGGCCTGGCCCCCGGGAGCGCGCCGTTCGCCGGTCGCTCACGCCTCCGCCCGGCGGACGTCGTCGCCCTCGAGCCGGCGCGCGCGGCCGCGGCGGCCACGCGCATCGTGACGCGCTTGGGGGGCGAGGCGGTGACCGCACCGGTGAAGAGGGCGATGGCCGCGTGCGCCGAGGCCGCCAAGGGGATCGCCGTCGCCGGCGCGCGCGCGAAGGCCGCCCAAAAAGAATACGCGCGGGTGCTCGCGGCCCGTGACGCGCTTCTCGAGCGGTGGACGACGGCGCTCGCGCGGCTGCGGCGGCGCGCAGAGCACGTGTGGGAGGAGAGGCCCGACGAGCTCGCGCGCGTCTTCGCGGCCCCGCCGGACGAGGAGCCGGAGACTGTTTTCGACCTGCACCCCGCGCCGGTGCTGCCGAGCGCGATGAACGGCGTTCACACGCGCTGACGCCGCGGCGCCGTCAATTCGTACAGGTGACCACGATCGGGTTGGTGCGGAGGCGCGTCCCGGCGGGGATCCCGGTGCCGACCGGCGAAATCTCGACGACGTAGGCCGCGCCGCACGTGAGCGTATTGCAACCGTTCGGCGGGCTCAGGCTGCCCGCCGTCTTTACGAGGTTGACGACCGCGACGCCGCCCGGCGGGATCGCCGGGATGCCGTTCTTGTCGAGGCCGAAGCCTGCGACCTTGCCGCCGCCTCCGCCGGCGTAGAACGCCCCACCGTTGATCGCGCCCGGACCCACCGTCACGGCGGTGCCGTTGGTCAGCGTCAGCGTCCCGAAGAGCGTGACCGGATCGTTCGCCACCGGCGGCTGGCACGCCTCGGAGAGCTGCGTGATCACGATGCGCGCGTCGATACGCCCCGTCGCGGCGTCGCCGCCGCCGCTGCTGCTCCCGCCGCTGCTGCTTCCCCCGCTGCTGCTCCCGCCGCCGCTGCTTCCCCCGCCGCTGCTCCCGCCGCTGCTGCTTCCCCCGCTGCTTCCGCTGCTTCCGCTGCTTCCGCTGCTTCCGCTCGAGCCGCCGTCGTCCGGCGGGTCAGGGACGCCGATGGTGGTGCTCGCGCCGGAGCACGCGGCGAGGACGACGAAGCCGACCACGACGCCCGCGCGACGGGCGAACGAAACGCGAGGTGCACGAAGCGGCATGGGTCGAGTATGACACGGGTCGGCGCGCGCGGCGCCGTTCCGAGGCCGCTGGAAATGAACACCCTCCTTCTCCGCGCGGTCCTAGCCTTCGCGCTCCTCCCGCTCCTCGCGCTCGCGGGGTGCCCGCGCAAGGCGCCGTCCGCCTCGCGACCCCGCGTCGTCTCGCTCTCGCCGTCGACGACGGAGGTCCTCTTCGCCATCGGCGCCGGCGACATGGCCGTCGGCCGCTCACGCTATTGCGACTACCCGAAGGAGGCGCTCGCGCTGCCCCAGGTGGGCGGCTACGTCGACCCGAACCTCGAGGCGATCCTCGCCCTCGAGCCGACGCTCGTGACGGGCGCGCGCGGGCCGTCGGGGCGGGCGCTCGTCGACGCGCTCGGGGCGCGCGGCGTCCCTTGGTACTTTCCGGAGACGGAGTCGCTCGCGCAGATCGACGCGATG
>JAYVXL010000953.1:0-9563 GCA_043785185.1 Myxococcales bacterium | reverse complement strand
GCGGCGCGTCGACGATCGCCTGCACGTCCTCCGCCGCGACGCCGCGCCGCTCGAGGAAGCCGCGCAGATCGCGCGCCAGCTCCTCCGCGGTCCCCGCGCCGAGGCACGCCTCGGCGATCATGCGCTGGATCTCGGCCTCGCCCACGTCAGTCGCTCACGTCAGTCGCCCACGTCAGTCGGCCGCGGTGAAGCGATGGGTGGTGGTGTCGCCCCCGGGGCTCACGTTCACCGTGGCGACGTGCGCCTTGCCGGTCGGCGGCTGGCACGACAGGTGGTGCGGGCCCGGCGCGACGGCCAGCTGCGCGATCGGCGTCGTGCCGACGGGCTTGCCGTCCACGGTGACCGCGCAGAAAAACCCGTCGGCGACCACGGTGAGTCGCCCGCCGCGCGCGCCGCCGGGCCTCGCGACCGGGAGCGCGTCGACGTTGAACGACGGCGGTTCGTCGGCGCTCGCAGACGGCGCCGGCGCGGGCGCGAGAGGGGGCGTGGTGGCGAGCGTCGTCGGCGTCGCGGGGGGCGCGCCGCGCAACTTGACGAGCGCGGTGATGGCGACCGCCGCGACGACGAGGAGCACGAGCCCGACGGCGGCGAGCGCGACGACGAGCCCGGTCTGCCCCTGCGCAGCCCCACGGCGGCTCACCGTCTGCGTCGCGACGCCCGACGGAGTCGGCCACGGCGTGTGCCCGGCAGGCTGCGAGTGATGCGAGAGCGAGAGGGGCGGCGGCCGATCGCTCGGGCGCACGACCGGCAGCGCGTTGGTCGCGTCCGGATCGGTGCTCGAGCCGGCGGGCGCCGGCAGACGGACGTGCAGGTCCTCGAGCTCGGGCAAGGACCCTTGCATCCGATCGGCGACGGCGTCGAGCGACTGCACGCGCTTGTCGCGCTCCGGCGCGAGGCACACGCGGACGATCTCGCGGAGCGACTCGGGCATGTGCGGCGCGAGCTCGTCGATGTTCTTCGGCGGCTTGGTGGCGATCGCGACGATGAGCTGGTTGAAGTTGGCGCCGTCGTACGCGCGCTGGCCGCAAAGCGCCTCGAACATGATGCCGCCGAACGCGAAGACGTCGGTGCGGCCGTCGATGTCCCCCTCGCCGCGCGCCTGCTCGGGGCTCATGTACAGCGGCGAGCCGAGCACGGTGCCGGCGACGGTGAGCGCGTGGTTCTTGCTGCCCTCCTCGTCCAGGAACTTGCTGATGCCGAAGTCGAGCAGCTTGGGAACCGCCAGGCCGTCGCGCGATTTGTGGAGGAAGATGTTCGTCGGCTTCAGATCGCGGTGGATGATCCCGCGCTTGTGCGCCGCGGCGAGCGCGCGCGCGACCTGGATCATCACGAACGAGAACTCGTGCAGCGTCATCGTCGGGTGTTGGCGCTTGAGCGCCGTCTCGAGCGACACGCCGGTGAGCAGCTCCATCACGAGGAAGAGCGTCCCGTTCTCGGTCTGCCCGACGTCCATCACCTCGATCACGTTCGGGTGATCGATGCGGGCCGTGACCTTCGCTTCCATGAGGAAACGGCGCGCGGCCTCTTGCGTGCGCGCGACCTCCGGCAGCATGAATTTAATGGCCACCTGGCGCTCGGTGAACATGTTCGTCGCCGACCAGACGGACGCCATCCCGCCAGCGCCCAGAAGCTGGTTGAGACGGTATTTGCCGGCGATGGTCTGCCCCGACTCCATCGTTTTTTTTCGCGCGCGCCTTACTGAACCAAGGAGGTAAACCGCCGCTTTAGCAGATGGTCATCCCTCCGTCGATCACAAGTGTGTGCCCCGTCAAGAAATTTGCCGAATCCGAGCACAAATAGACCGCGCCGCCGGCGATCTCGTCCGGCTGACCGTAGCGCCCGAGGGGGGTCTTGCTCTTGATCATGCTCACGAGCGCGTCGTTCCCGACGATGGCGCTCGCGAGGCGCGTGTCGACGAGGCCGGGCGCGATGGCGTTGACGCGGATCTTCGAGCCGCCGAGCTCGTACGCCAGGGTCTTGGTCATCGACACGACGGCGGCCTTCGTCATCCCGTAGACCCCTTGCATCGGGGCGGCTTCGATGGCGTTGACGCTCGCGACGTTGACGATGGCGCCCGGCGCGCCGCGCGACTGCAGGTGGCGGACGACGCCTCGGGTCATCCAGAAATACCCTTTGAGGTTGACCTCGAAGGTCTTGTCGAACGCGCCCTCTTCGCAGTCGAGCATCGGGCCGAAATGGAGGTTCGTAGCCGCGTTGTTCACGAGGACGTCGACCCTGCCGAAGTGCTTGATCGCGGCCTCGACGAGCGCGACGCAGTCGGCCTCTTTGCCGGTGTGCGCGGCGACGGCGAGCGCGGCGTCGCCGAGCGAGGCGGCGACCGCCTGGAGCCCTTCGAGCTTACGCGCCGCGAGGACGACCTTGGCGCCAGAGCGGACGAACGCGCGGGCCATCGCCTCGCCGATCCCGCGGCTGGCGCCGGTCAGGATGGCCACCTTGTCGTCGAGGCGGATGGTGCTCGCGGGTTGCATCGGCCCGCCGTACCACGTCGGTCATGCGGGCGGAACCTTACGAACATCGTGCGCGGGCCGTCCGCCGGCGAGGCCTTAGAGCTGCGCGGAGAGGTTCCGCTCGCGGGAGCGCCACCCCGCGGCGACGGACACCACGGGCTCGGCGTCGCGGCTGCTCCAGCTGACGCTGGCCGAGACGGCCAGGGACCGCACGCGTACCGAGGGAGTCCCCGAACCCTTGGCTTTGGCGGCGGCGTCCTCGAGCGCGGGGAGGGGCACGTTCATGAAGACGGTGGCGTTGTCGGCCGCGCCTTTGTCCGCGCGGAGGCCGACGCGGAGGTGACGGCAGCCCGCCGCGTTGTTCATCCCGGCCGCCGTCAGCGTGAGGAGCTGGTCGCGGCCGCTGAAGTTGACCTTGTCGGGCGTCGGGCTCGTGACGACGACGACGTGCACGCGCTCGGCGTCGCGGCCCGCGAGGACCTGTCCGCCCCCCGGCAGCTCGCGCATGAGCCGCAGGGGGAGGGCGCCCTTCTTGATGAGGCGCGCGCCGCGCGTGTTCGGATCGATCCACGCGTCGGCCCACTCGAGCGTCGCGTGCGTCGCGTCCACGGCGACGACTTTCTCCGAGTGCAGCACCGTCACCGTCCCGCCGTTGCCCGGTCCGGGCATGCTCACGGACGGCTGGGCCATCGCCCACTCCATTTCGGGCGGGTCGGGCGGCATCGCCGCGCCGACGGGCTGCGCCATCGAGTAGCAAACCGGCGCGCCGCCGGGCGGCGGGGTCGTTTCGCCTCGGGTCGGGGCGACGGTCAAGTAGCCGTCCATTTGGGAGACGACGAAGCCGGCGGCGCGCTCGCCCCCGCCGACGCCCCACGGCGCCTTCTTCGTCGGCGGCTCGGACACCTCCCCGACCGGCAGCTCCGCGTACGAGGGGAGGGTGCCCTGCGCGGCCGTGTCCGCGCGCGCCGGAGACCCCGCCGCGAGGCCCAAGAGGCCTGTCATGGCGACGGCGAAGAGGCGGAGGCCTGACGTGGTCTTCATCGCTGCCCTCGTCTTCATAGCGTCCTCAGGTACGACTCGAGCGCGTCGAGATCGTTCTCGGAGAGCTGTTTCGTGTGCCCCATCTTTCCGTCGACGTCGCGGAGAAGATCGTGGAGCGTCTTGTAGCGACCGTCGTGGAAATAGGGGCCCGTACCGCCGACGAAGCGGAGCGACGGCGTGTCGAACTGCTCGGTGCGGTCGGCCTCCGTGCGGCTCTGCACGTCGTGGAGCGCGCCGTCGGCGTACGTCCCCGTCGCGTGGCACTTGGAGCACCCCGCCTCCTTCGACGCGAAGATCGCCGCGCCGCGCTGCACGTTCGTGTCCGGTGGCGCCGTCTTCGCGCGGGCGCGATCGGGCCCGGGCATCGTCGTGATGTACGTGACGACGGCCTCGAGCTCCTGGCTCTTGAGGCCGCGGCCGCCCAGGCGATCGAACGTATTGGCGAGGTGGTCCTCGAGCGTCTTCTCCCCGCCCGTCCACGAGAACGGGGACGACTTGGCGACGCGCCCGGCGAGCATGATCGAGCGGCGCGGGCCGTCGGGTGTCGACCAGGTGATGGCGTCGTCGCGCCCGTCGGGATGGCAGCTCGCGCAGGCGCGGCCGTCCTTGCTCACGCGGGTGTCGCCGACGGCGTGGAACAGGTTGCGGCCGAGCACGTACGCGGCGGGGAGGGGCGCGGCGAGCTCCGGCATCGCGAGGTGAGCGGTCCGGTGCGGGGCTTTGCCCTTTTCGTCGGTGAGGTCGGCCTCGGCGAGGTCGAGCGTGCCGAGCGTGCGATCGAACTGCGACCACACGAACGCGCGCGGCCTCTTCGGGTCGACGGCGATGCCGCTGGGGCCGGCGCCGATGACCCAGCGCCGCTTCTCGCTCGTGGCCGGCGCGCCCGACGACGCGTCGTAGGCGATGACGCTGTCGATGCCGGCGCACGCGACGAGCAGCGTGCGCGAGCGCGGGTCGGTCGCCGCGGCGCGCGGGAGCAGGCACTCTTCGCGGTGATCGCGCGCGTCGCGCAGTCCGCTGAAGAACGGCGCGTCGGCGGAGACCACGAGGGACGCGTCGATCGGCGCGCGCGTGCCCTCGTCGAGGACCGCGACGCCCGCCACCTCGGTCGACTGGTCCGGGTTGCCGTAGCCCTCGGTCCGCTGCTCGGGCTCGCCCGAGTCGACGAAGACCTGCGGCGCGAGGATGCGGCCGCCCGGCGCCATCGACTTGGCGAGCGCAAAGCTCTGGCACGACATGCGGCCGGGCTTGTTGGGCGCGCCCCGCGGGAGGGCCAGCTTCGCCCGACCGCGCTTGCCGCGACGGAAGCCGCTCACGAGGCCGTCCTGACCGAGGAGCGGCACTTGCTTCGCCTCGGACTTGGCGAGATCGACGACGCTGATCTGCCCGCCGACGGCGTGCGACACGTACGCGGACTGGTCGTCGTCGGCGACGGCGACGGCGCGCGGCTCTCGCGGGAGCGCGACGCGCGAGAGCTGCCCGAGACTCGCGGCCTCGTACACGGTGAGCGACTGGCCCCATCCCGCGGAGACGAGGAGCTTGCCGTCGTCCTTCGTCGTCGCGAGCGCGACGGGCTCGGCGTCGGTCGCGACCGAGCACCGCAAGGCCAGCGGGCGGTCCGCGCCCTCGGCCGCGAGGACCGTCATGCGCGACGCGTCGCGGAGCAGCACGACCACGCGCCCGTCGCCGAGGACGAGGAGCTGCGACGGAGCGCCGCCCAGCGGCGTCGTCGCGAGCACCTTCTTGGCGTCGACGTCGACGGTCTCGATCGCGCGCGCGTCCTCGTCCGCGACGAACGCGAGCGTGCGCCCCGCGACCTCCGCGAGCGCGACGCTCGAGCCCATGTGCGGCGCGCCGAGCGGCCGCGCGAGCGACGTGCCGGCCGCGCACGTCCCTGCGCGCGGCGGCGTCGCCCCCTGCGGCTCCGCGCCGTCATGCCGGCCCGCTCCCCGCGCGCCCACGCACCCGGCGAGCGCGATGACCACGATCAGCCCCAATTTCCCCATGCGCATGGAACCCGCGATCCGCATGAGATTTGGTACGCCGCGCGGAGAAGGTGACTTCCCGCATTCGACGTAGCGCCGCATCTTCGCGCGGCGGCGGAAATCAGGCCGTCACGCCAAGAACGCGCCGAGCCCGCGGAAGCGCGCGTAGCGCTGATCGACGAGCTCGTCGGGGCGGAGCCGGCCCAATTCTTTCAGCGATTCACGCAGCGCCGCGTCGACGAGCTTCACGGCAAGCGCCGGGTCCTGGTGCGCGCCGCCCGCGGGCTCGTCGATGATTCGATCGACCACCTTGAATCTCAAAAGGTCGGGCGCCGTCATACGCATGCGGAGCGCGGCCTCGTCGCTCTTGGCGCTGTCCTTCCACAGGATCGACGCGCAGCCCTCCGGCGAGATGACGCTGTACGTGCCGTACTCGAGCACCTGCACCGCGTTGGCGACGCCCAGCGCGAGCGCGCCGCCCGAGCCGCCCTCGCCAATGATCGTGGCGACGATCGGCACGCGGGCGCGCGCCATCTGGGCGAGGCACGCGCCGATCGCCTCGCTCTGCCCCCGCTCCTCCGCGCCGATGCCGGGGAACGCGCCGGGCGTGTCGATGAACGTCAGGATCGGCAGCTGGAAGCGGCTCGCCATCTCGTAAATGCGGCACGCCTTGCGGTTGCCCTCGGGGTGGGCCTGGCCGAAGTTCCGCGTCACCTTGTCCTTGGTGCTTCGTCCCTTTTGGTGGCCGACGACCGCGACGCTGCGGCCGTGAAACTTCGCGAGGCCGCAGACGATGGCGGCGTCGTCGGCGAAGCGCCGATCGCCGGAGAGCTCCATCCAGTCCGTGAAGAGCGCCTCGACGTAGTCGAGGGTGTACGGCCGGTTCGGGTGCCGCGACAGCTGCACCTTCTGCCACGGCGTGAGATCGGCGAAGAGCTCGCGCGCGAGCTTGCCCGCTTTGTCCTCGAGGCGACGCAGCTCGGTCGTCAGTCGCGCGTCGCTCCGCGCCAGCTCGCGCAGATCCCTGACTCGGCTCAGCAGCTCGACGACGGGCTTCTCGAAGGGCAGGACGTACACGTCACGCCGTCCGGGCCGCGACCGCCGCGCTCGGCTTTTCGCGCTTCACGTTGAAGATGCGCAGGGGCTTCTCTTTGCCCTTCAGGTGCGCAGGCGGCAGCTCCTCGACCTCGAAGCGCGGGCCGAGGCGCGCCAGCGTGTACTCGCTCACGAGCACCTGGCCCGACAGCGCGATGCCGCAAAGGCGCGCGCTCGTGTTCGCGGTGTCGCCGATGACGGTGTAGCTGAGCGCTTTGCTGGAGCCGACGTAGCCGGCGACGAGCGGGCCGGTGTGCAGACCCATGCCGATCGCCAAGGGCGGCGTCCCGAGCTCGACGCGCTTCCTGTTGAAGCGCCCGAGCACTTCCATCTGCTCGAGCGCGCACTGCACGCCGCGCACCGCGTCGTCGGGGTGGAACACCGGCGCGCCCCAGAAGGCCATGATCCCGTCGCCCATGAACTTGTCGAGCGTGCCCTCGTACTTGAAGATCGCCTCGACCATCTGCTCGAAATACTCGTTGAGCAAATCGACCATCGCCTCGGCGCTCGTGCCCTCGCTCATGCGCGTGAAGCCGCGGATGTCGCTGTTGAAGACGGTGCACTCGGGCACCAGCACGCCGCCCTGCTTCACCTCGAGCTGGCCGCTGATGACCTGCTCGGCGACGTTCGGCGACAGGAGCCGGCTGAAGCGCTCGCGCGTGACGATCTCGCGCTCGACCTTCTTGGCGAGGAGCGTGTTCTCGATGAACATCGACGCCTGGTTGGCGACGGCGCTGATCAGCTCCAGGTCCTTCTGTTGGAACTGCGCGAGCGACTCGCTGTCGAGCCAGAGCGCGCCGAGCACCTCCTTCTCCTTCTCGTGGAGGAGCGGCACGACGATGGCGCTCGAGATGCGGTTCAGGATCATGGATTTGCCCTTGGAGCTGGCGAAATCCATGGAGGCGTCGTGCGTGAGCACGGCGACCTTTTCGCGCATCACGTGGCTCAGGATCGTGGAGCTGACCTGGATCGGCGCGTCGCCGTCGCGGCGGTGCGCGGCGCGCGGCTGGAGCATGCCGTCCTCCTCGCGAAGGAGGATGACGCCGCGGTCGGCGTTCACGAACTTGAAGAGCGCGAGGAGGATCTTCTCGAGGAGCTTGTCGAGATCGTGCTCGAGGCCGATCTCGCGCGTCAGCTCCCACGTGATGCGCAGGCGCTCGTAGTCGGTGCGCAGCTGCTGCGGGTCGTGGGCGATCTGCTCGAACGGGAGGAAGCCCTTGGCGAGCGCCGCGATCTGCGTGCCGATCGCGCGCGCGCTGTCGAGCACGTCGACGCGCGTGCCGCCGAAGCTCGGCGGGCGGTGCGGCATGTATTGCTGCTGCTGCGCCGCCGGGGGCGGCTGGCTCGGGTGCTGCAAGTACGCGTTCGGCTGCTGCTGCTGCTGCTGCTGCTGTTGCTGCCGCGGCGCGTACGGGTTCGGCGCGGTGCGCTGCGGCATCGCCGTCGACGGCATCGCCGAGTGCGGGCTCATCGCGCTCGGCGGGCTCTGCTGCTGCCACGGCTGCGGCGGCATCTGCTGCTGCTGTTGCTGCTGCGGCGGCGCGTGCATCCCGGGCATCCCAGGCGGGTTGCCCTGGAGCATGCTCGGCGGCGCGTTCGGCTGCGTCACGACGCCAGGGCCCACCGGCGGAGGCGCGAAGTTGAGACCGGTGCCGTCGTCGTAGCGCGCGCGCGTGGAGCCGAGGGCGATCTCGTCGCCGTGGCGCAGCGCCTGCTCGCCGCGGACGCGCTCGCCATTGATGTAGGTTCCGTTCAAGCTCCCGAGGTCGCGCAGGATGAAAATCCCATCGCGCTGCTCGAGGATGCAGTGCTCCTTCGAGACGATCTTGTCGAGGAGCTGGATCGAGTTGTTCGGATGCCGACCAAGGCTATTGATCGGACGCAGCTCGATTGCTTGTTGCCCCTCGGCGGTCGCGAGGATCAAACGTGCCATAAGTCTTGCGGCCAGCGTACCCCGGGTTTCGGCGTGCTGCTAGAGGCCAACAAACCTCGGCACCTCTGGTAAGCTGACCCTCGGGATTATGCCGCAACAACGCCCACCTCCGTACACCCTCGCGGGGCAGGCCTCCCCCGCCGCGCCGCCCGCCAAGGCCGGCCCGAACGCGAGTGGACCGTCACACTCCGCGGCGGTCGTCGCCAAGGACCTCGGGGGCACCGAATCGCCGCGGATTCCGATGGACCGCGAGACGAGCCCGACGCTTTCTTGGTCCGAGGAGCCCTCCATCGGCCGCGGGCGTGAGCCGTTCCGCGTCCCGTCCAGCGCCGTCACCGTCGAGACCGATCCCGCCCTCTTGCCGCAGGAGCCGGCGGAGACGGGCGGGCTCTTCAGCCTCGTCGGATCCGTCGCGCGCCGCGCGCTGGAGCTCGGACTCGCCGCGCGCGAGCCCAGCTTCCATGCGTTCGTGGCCGCCGAGCCGCAGGTGATGATCGAGGACGACATCGTCCGGCACGCGACGAAGTTCGCGATGCGCCGATCCTCGCCGCCGGACATCGTCTACGTCCACGACTTCGATCACCCCGAGGCGCCGCGGCCGCTCATCCTGCCGCCGGGCGCCGGGCCTGCGCTCGTCCAGGGCATGGACGCGCTCGTCGAGCGGCTCGGGCACGAGATCGTCGCGCTCGGCGAGATCGAGGCGCTCCGCGACGCCCAGGCGCAGCTCGCGCGTGAGCTCGAGGCGAAGAACCGCGCGGTCATCACCGATCTCGAGTCGACGGCGCGGACGCTCGGCTTCGGCATCCGCTCGGTGTCCGGCGGCGTGCAGACGTTCCCGATCCTCCACGGCAAGCCCGTCAGCGCCGAGCAGTTCGACGTGCTCGACGAGTCGACCAAGCGCGCGCTCGCCGACGCCGAGGAGCGCCTGACGAGCGAGGTCGAGAAGTCCGCGCAGATGGTGCGTCGCGAGAGCGCGCGCTTCCAGCAAGCGCGCGACGAGGCCTTCGGCCAGGCCGCCGAGGCGCTCATCGAGCACGCGGT
>JAYVXL010000952.1:0-2939 GCA_043785185.1 Myxococcales bacterium | reverse complement strand
CGGTCTTCGTCCTCGGCATCACGCTCGTCTTCGCGTTCGCGGGCGGCGGCGCCCTCAGCGGGGCGATGGAGTCGGCGCTCAAGGCAGGCATCGGTCTGCTCCTCCTCCTCTTGTTCGTGGCGCAGTGGGTCTACTTCGTCGCGTGGGAGGCGACGAAGGGGACGACGCCGGGAAAGATGGCGCTCGGGCTGCGCGTGGTGACGACCGAGGGGCGGCCGATCGGCTTTACGGAGGCGGCGCTTCGGAACCTGCTGCGCGCGGCGGACGTGCTCCCGATCGGGTACGTCGTGGGCGTCTTCGCCATCGCGCTGTCCGGGCGATTTCAGCGCCTCGGCGATCTCGTCGCCGGGACGCTCGTCGTGATCCCGGAGCGCATGCGCGCGGCGGGCGCCGTCGTTCTCTCTCCGCCGGCGAGCCCCGAAGAGCAGCGCGAGCTGCCGGACGTCGTGCAGCTCGACGCCGACGAGCGCGCGGCGCTCGAGCTCTTCCTGCGCCGCCGCGCCACGCTTGGGGCCGCGCGCGAGCACGAGCTCGCCCAGATGATCGCCGGCCCGCTGCTCGACCGGCTCGGCCGCGACCCACGGCGCTTCGCCGGCAACCCGTCGCGCGCGCTCGCGCTCCTGTTCGACCGCGCGCAGAACGCGGGGCGCTTCGACGCGCCGCCGTCGTCGCGCGGCGCCGAGTCGATGAGGCCCGGCGCATGATGCCGTCGGCGATCACCGAGGCGGCGTTCGTCGAGCGCCGCCAAAAGGGCTGGAGCGAGCTCGAGCGCCTCGTCCTCCGCGGCAGCCGCGAAGGGCTGGGCAAGCTCCCGGTCGCCGACGTGGCGCGCATCTCCCCGCTCTACCGAGACCTCTGCTCGGACCTCGCGCGCGCCCAGGCGGCGCGCTACTCGGCGCCCCTCGTCGAGTCGCTTCAAGGCCTCACCGCCGCCGCGCACACGCTCTTGTACGGCCCGTTCGCCCGAGCGCAGCGCGCGCGGGCGAGCCTCGCTCTGTGGCTCGGCGTCTTCCCGCGCACGGCCCGGGCGCGCAAGTGGCCGCTGCTCCTCGCGGCGGCGCTCTTCTTCGTGCCGTTCGCGTTCGGCGTCGCCGCGGCGGTCCACGAGCCGGCGTTCGCGTTCCGCGTCGTCCCCGAGGCGATGCTGCGCCCGCTCACCGAAGCGTACGCAAAAGGCTTCGCCGACGGCCGCGGCGCCGGCGACGACGCGATGATGGCCGGCTTCTACGTCAACAACAACGTCGGAATCGCGCTCCGTTGCTTCGCGCTCGGCATCTTCGCCGGACTCGGCTCGGGGTTCTACCTGGTGCACAACGGCCTCTCGATCGGCGCGGTGCTCGGCTACGTCGCGTCGCAAGGCGCGGGCGGGAACATCGTCACGTTCATCGTCGGCCACGGCTCGCTCGAGCTCGGCGCGATCGTCATCGCCGGCGGCGCGGGGCTCTTACTGGGCTGGAGCATCGTCGCGCCGGGTGAGCGCACGCGCCTCGCGTCGCTGCAGGAGGCCGCGCGCGACGCGGTGGTCCTCGTGTGCGGCGCCGCGGTCATGCTGCTCATGGCCGCCGCGATCGAGGGCTTCTGGTCGGGGTCGTCTGTCCCTTCCACCGTCAAGCGGGCCGTGGGCGGGACGCTGTTCGTCCTCTTGTGGGGCTACCTGCTGTTCGGCGGACGGGGCGACGCGCCAGCTTCGCGCGCGGGAGACGCCACGCGATGAACGTCCTCTCCGCCAAGATCGCGCTCCGCGATCGCTCGCTCCTCGACGTGCTCGATCTCGCGCTCCGCTTCGTCGTCGCGCACGCGCGCGCGTTCGCGACGATGAGCGCGCTCGTCTCGATCCCGTGCTTCCTCCTCTCGTGGGGCGCGGCGCGCGCGTGGGGGTGGTACGCGGGTTGGGCGTGCGCGCTCGCGCTCGCGCTCTTTGCCGAGGCGCCGTTCATCGCGCTCGCGTCGCGCCTCGTGTTCGACGACGCAGCGCCCACCGGCGCGGCCCTCGGCGCCGCCGCGCGCGCGCTCCCGCGGCTGTTCGCGCTCCGGCTCCTCCAGGCCGCGAGCGTCGTGTCGGGCAGCTTCTTCTTCGTCGTGCCGGGCGTCTGGCTCGCGGGACTGTTCTTCTTCGGCGCCGAGGTCGTCGTCCTCGAGCAGTCGGGCGCGGCGGCGGCGGTCGGGCGTCTGCAGCGGCTCGGCACCGGGTACTTCGGCGACGTGCTCATGGCGATGCTCGCGACGTGGGTGCTCTACGCGCTCGGTGTCCTGCTCGGCGACGCGACCGGCCACGCGATCCTGGAGCAGCTTCTTCAGATTCACGTGCGCGCGCACGAGGACGAGGTCGGCGGGCCGATCGCGCTCTTCGCGTTCTGGCTCAGCGTGCCGACGCTCACCGTCGCGCGCTTCTTCGTCTACCTGAACCTCCGCACGCGGCGCGAGGGCTGGGACATCCAGACGCGCTTCGCCGCGATCGCCGCGCGCGCGCAGGCCGAAGGCGAAGGCGCGCAGAAGGAGGCCGCGTGACCCGCGCCGCGCGCGCGGCCGTCCTCGCGGCGCTCGCGTTCGCGCTCACGAGCGCGCTCGCCCCCGCCGCGCGCGCGCTCCGCCCCGAGCGCGCCGAGGCCGACGTCCAGCAGGCGCTCGCCGAGGGCGGCTACGCGTTCTGCAAGCACCCTCCGAAGCCGCTGCCGCCGCACGCGCAGGAGCTCTGCGACCTCGCGCGCGAGATCCCCGACTGCGGGGCGCTCGCCCTCGCGTGCCAGGGCGCGCCCGAGAAGCCGACGATGCGATGGGAATGGCTCGCCACGCTGCTCGGCTACATCGGCAGAGTCGGCGTCTGGGCGCTCCTCGTCGGGGTCGTCCTCTTGCTCGGCGTCCCGCTCGCGCAGGGCGCTCTCCGGTCGCGCCGCGACAAGAAGCTCGCCGACGTCGACGTCGCCGCTCCGGGCGAAGCC
>JAYVXL010000951.1:0-9581 GCA_043785185.1 Myxococcales bacterium | reverse complement strand
CGTCGAGCTCCTCGCCGCGGCACTGCTCGGGCGACATGTACTCCGGCGTGCCGGCGACCTGCCGCTGCGCGGCGGCGGTCACGCCCGTGTCGTCGGGGTTTCGCAGCTGCGCGATGCCGAAGTCGCAGACCTTTACGACGTCGATCGGGTTGCCGTCGTCGTCGACGCCTGCCACGAGCACGATGTTCTCGGGCTTGATGTCACGGTGGATGATGCCCTTGTCGTGCGCGACCGTGAGCCCCGCGCAGACCTGCATCATCACCTGCGCGATGCGCTCGAGCGGCTGCGGCCCCTCCTGGTCCACGAGCTGCTGGAGGTTTCTCCCCTCCAGATACTCCATCGCGATGTACAGCATGCCGTCCGGCTCTTGGCCGAAGTCGACGATGCGCAGGACGTTCGGGTGATCGAGCTTGCTCGCCGCGAGCGCCTCGCCGTAGAAGCGCGCGCAGAAGTCGAGGTCCCGCTGGTAGAAGTCGTGGAGCACCTTCACGGCGATCGGTTTTCGCAGCTCGCGGTGGCGCGCTTTGTACACTTTGCCGGCGCCGCCCGCCCCGAGCAGCTCCTGAATGATGAACTTGCCGCCGGCGATCGACGCGCCGAGAAGCCGGTCGACCTCGGGCGCGCTCTCTCCCGTCGGGCTCGGCGGCCCGCCGAGCGCCGCGCGGTGCTCGCTCGAAAGCTGCGAGCTGAACCTCTGCGTGTTCGTCGGCGGGCGGAGGAGCGTCGGCGCGTCCTCTTCGTCCTCGGGGATGCTGGGGCGCCTCTCCGGAGGCGGGAGCGACGCGAACAGCACCGCGGCGTGATCCTCGTCGAGCGGCCCCAGCCTCAGGGGAAAGAAGCCGTCCGCGGAGCCTGGTCCTTGCGGCTCGGCCAGCAGCACGAGCGGCTCGCCCGGGCCGGCGTGAACCTCGAGGACGTGGCGGGTCGCGTCGATCGGCGCGTCGACGAGCGGCAGGATGGCGACCTCGCCGTCGAGCGCGACGGTCGTGAGATAAATTCTCGCCCGTGCGTCCTCGAGATGCGTGACGAGCACGGGGAGCAGCTCCTCCATCCCGCGTCGAGCGTACGCGAAAAACCCCGTAGGGCGCGCTTTCCTTATGGCGCGCGCGACGCGGCCAAAGGCGGTCGGGCTACTTGGACGCGAACATCGTCCCGAGCAGCTTCTTTCCGTACTGCTCGAACGCGCTCGCGGCCATGTCGGCGTAGATCTTCTCTTCGGCCTTGTCGACGTTCTCGAGGCCGTCGAGCTTGGGGCCGCGCCAGATGATTCCAGGCTTGTAGCGAAGGGGTTTCGTCGCATCGTCGGGGATGCGGAACGTGCCGTCGAGGCTGTGGCCCACGCCCACGAAGACGCCGCGCGGGCGGTCGCTCGTCTTCAGCCCGCCGTCCCACTCGGCGATGTACTCGATGAACATGGTCGGCACCGTGACCACCGGCAGCGGCGCCTCGGGATCCGCGACCGCTTCGCCGGCGCTCATCTCGAGGACGTCCTTGGGGAACGCCTGGTTGAAGCGCGCCACGATCGCCGCCGCGAGCTCGTCCTCGCGCGGCTTCATGTGCGGCGCGTCCTCGTAGCGCGTCGGGAAGGACACGACGCCCATGAAGTACTTGTTCTTGCCGATGAGCGTGTCGGCCTTGTCGAGCGAGTTGCCGCGTCGGTGGAAGCGGATCTCCACCTTCGGCCCCTTCGCCTCCGCCCACGCGACGAGGCGCTCCACGAAGGCGAGCGTCGCCGCGGACACCTCCTTCGGCGCCTCGTTCTTTTTGTAGTTGTCGAGCGCGTTCGCGTAGACGGCGTGCGTCGCCGCCTTGAGCTCGGCGTCGAGCTTGTGGTTCGGGTGGCGCTTGGCGAAGTCGCGGAGCGCGGAGACGGTGCCCGCCTTCTTGGCGACGTCGAGCTCGTCGCCCATCGCCTTCTTCAAGGCCTTGTCGATCTCCGGCGCGATCCCCGTCTTCGGGTGCGCCTTGATGTACTCCTCGATCGCGTCGACGGTCCCCTTCTGCTGCGCCTCGAGGAGCTCGGCGCGCGGGAGGAGCACGACGTCGACCTCGTTCGCGTGACGCGAGCCGTGCGCCGTGTACGCGCGCAGGCTCGCCGCGTCGCCCGCGGCCTTCGCGTGCTCGAACATGCGATCGTCGCTCACGACGTTGCGCACGAGCCAGATGCACGCGCCGAGCACGAGGCCGACGCCCGGCGCGATCGCCCAGGCGAACTTCGCCCACGGCGGCACCGTTCGCTCGATCGACGTCGTCGGTGCGAGCGGGTTCACGAAGCCCTGCATCGGGTCGAGGGCGGCGAGGGCCTGCGGGCGGATGCTGTCCCGCGCCTGGTCGGCGGCCTGGACCTGGCCGCGCGCGCTCTTGATCGCCTCGGCGGCCTTGGCCGCGACCTCCGCGTTCTTCGCGACGAAGTCGAACGTGCCGCTCTTCATGACGAGCTTGAAGCCGTTGCCCGGCGACGGCCCATCGCTCGAGACGAGCTCGTCGATCCCGTGAATGCGCAGCACGTGGCCACGCGCGTCGATGACGCCGATCGGAAAGAGGTAGACGCCCGGCTTGAAGGGCAGCGAGCGCTGGTCGTGCATGAGCGCCGCCGCGCGGACGAGCGCGAACGTGAGGCCGCCGACGACGAGCGCGTACACGGCGACGAGGGCGCCGCGCTGGATGGCCATCCCGCTGTCGAGCGCGCCGAGGCCGACACGGTAGAGGACGATGAGCACGACGCCGAGCGCGCCGCCTCCGAGCAGCCAGACGAACGGCTCCATCGGCCCGCCGCGCGACGCGAGGATGGGCTGCGGCAACCCCGTGCCGTTGATGCAGCCGATGAGGCGGTCCTGGACGGGCCGCCCGAGCTTATAGAAGTCCTGCGACTGCATCCCCTGTCCCTGCGCCCATCTTCGCAAGGTTTTCGGAAAAGTGCGATCTACCGGCGTCCCGCTCGCTTTTTCGCCCCGCCCCCGAGGCCCAGAAGCAGGAGAGCCGCGAGAAAACCCGCGATTCCGAAGGCGATCGCCTGGGCGACCTGCAGCTCGAAGAGGTGCAGGTGAGGCGCGCGCCAGACGAACCAGCCGAGCCCGGCGAAGACGCCCGCCGCCAGCGTGGCCTGCGCGACGCTCTTCCACGTGTAGACCATCAGCGCCCCGAGGACGCCGAGGCCGGCGGCGACGCCGAGCACGACGCGCTCTTGGTGCGCGCCGAGCACCGGCCCGTAGTTCGCGACGACGAGCTTCGCGGCCTCGAGCCCGAGGTAGCCCGTCGCGACCGCCGCGCCGACGAGCACGAGCGCCCAAGTGAACGCCGTCATCCCGGCGCCGAACGTGAGCGACGAGGCCTTGTCCTTGCGCGGCTTCTTCGCCGGCGCCGCGCCGGGCGCCTCACCCTCCGCCGCGGGCTTTCCTGGCGGCCTCTCGGGCTTGGTCACCGTGTCGTCGAGCGTCGCGACGGGCTCGGGCGGCGGCGCAGTCTCCCTCCCCTTCTCGCGGTAGCCGTACGCTTTCGCCTTGCGTGCAAAATGCACCTTGTCGTCCTCGCTCGTCTCCGCGTCGGCGATGACCTTCAGGCAAAAGCGCACGCACCCGAGCTCCGCCATCGCGTAGGCGTAGCCGTAGCTCTCAGGCTCCTCGGTGACCTGCGCTGTGCGCGCGGCGTTTCGGTACCAGACGTCGGCCTTCGACGCGTCCTGCTTGTAGTGGATGCCGAGCTCGTACAAATTCGCGACGTAGACGCGCGACGGCAGGTGCCCCTTGTCGGCGGCGCTGCGAAACATCGCGGCCGCGCGCTTCTCGTCCTTTGCGACGACGCCGCCCGAGAGAAGGAACAGACCGACCGCGTGCTCCGCCTCCGCGCTCCCGAGGGCGGCGGCCGCCTCGTAGCAGCGCAGGCACGCGGGCAGCTCCTTGCTGGCGCGGTAGCCCTTCGCGAGCGCGAGCAGGCCGGCGATGTCGCCCGCCTTCACGAGATCGTCCACGGTCGGCAGCGCTTCGCCGCCGTCTTCTTCGGCCTCCGCCGCCGGCGCCGCCGCCTCGTCAGGGCGGCGCGACATGCACCTTCTCGACCTCGTGCAGCACGGCGACGAGCCGCTGCACGCGCGGGTCGTCCGGGGCGACCTTCGCCTGCCCGCCGCGGCTCTTCAGGTAAAATTCGCCGAGGCCGCCGCTCCACTTCTTCCAGTGTCGACTGCCGGCGAAGACGAGCTCGACGTTCGCGACGCGCTCGCTCTTGGTCGGGTCCTCCTCGAAGTCGACGTTGCTCCAGTCGATGGCGCCCGTCTCCAGCGCGCCCGCCGCGCCGCCGACGGCCACGCTCTCGGAGTACGACAGGCGCACCGGAATCTGCGGCGTCTGACGCTCGCCCGCCGAGAAGAGCGCGAGCATCGCGTCGCTCACCTTCACTTGAATGATGGTGGCGACGATCCCCGTGTCGACCACGTTGCGCGAGAAATACGGGTAGATCGCGTTGCCGAGCACCGGCAGGAGGAGCTTCGACGTGCAGACCTCGCGGACGAACACGTCCACGAGCGACGCGGGGATCTGAAGTTGGCTGCGGCGCACGCGCGCGACGCCTTCGGCGAGCCACCACTTGAGGACGTGGACGAGAACCTTCTTCACCTTGTCGCTCGTCTTGATCGACATGGGAGCGACGGCGCCGTACGCCTTGCGGACCTCGTGCTCGATCTCCTGCTCGGAGGGGACGATCTCGCGGAAGAGATCGCCGAAGACCGCGCCCGAGCACTTGCGGCTCATCTCCTTGCCGACAGCGCCGACGAGCGCCTGCGCGCTCTCGAGGACGCGCGCGCGCTCCTCGGCGGCGTCCTTCGACGGGGTCATCGCCTTCAGCACGGTGAGCAGCTCGGCGCGGATCGCGAGCGCTTCGGCGCGCAGCTCTTTGGCCTTCACGTCGACGCTCAGCTTGCGGCGCAGCGACTCGGCGAGGAGCGGCACGCCGCTCTTGGGGAGCTTGGACTTCTCGTCGTCACCTTCGACGGCGAGCCATTTGTCGGCGAACGCCTTGAGGTGGCGCTGAATGGCGCGCGACTCCATGTAGCCGGCCTTGATCGTCTGGTAGTCCGGCGTGCCGGGCTTGAGGCTCTGCATCTGGTCGGCGTACGGGTTGCGGATCCAGAACATGTTCGCGAACGGCGCGCCGCGGGCGCCCCAGTTGGTGATCCACGAGTTGCCGCTCTTCGCCCAGAAGTCGACGCACGCCTCCTGCACGCGCGAGTCCCAGCGATCCTTTGCGTTGTCGCTGCGCAGCGCGCCGAGGCTCATGTCGTATTTCGTGAGCGCGACGAAGAGGCTCGGATCGTCGACCTCCTGCGGCGAGGTCGGCGAGGGCGCGCCGTAGCGCGTCTGGATCCAGCTCTCGACCTGCGACTGAAGTTGCACCGCCTCCGGCTTCGTCGGCCCCGGCGAGCAGAGGCAGAGCGCGGTGATCTCGCGATCGAGCGAGAACTGCTCGAAGAGGAACGTGAGCTTGCCGCGCTTGTAGACCTCGACGGCGTTCTCGAGCTTGCCCGTGTTCAGCTCGGCGCGACCGAAGCCGTTGATGCCCTTGAGCGCGCGGCCGCCAGGAAAATCGAGGATATCCACCTTATCGAGGAGCGAGCCCGCGACCGGCTTGAGCGGCAAGCGAATCTCCGCGATGAGCGCCGACAGGACGCCCGGCTCGACGAGCGCCTCCGCGCTCGGCGCGCGGCCGTCCTGCGCGAAGACGCGAACCGGAGCCTTCCCCGTTCCGAGCGAGTTGAGGCACCCGGCGTCGATGACGCTGACGCCGCCCGCCCCTGCGCGCACGAGCTCGAGGCCCACCTCGACGGTGCGCGCGTGGCCGACGGCGTCGAGGCCCTGGACGAGCAAGCGCAGGACCTGGTCGAGATCCGCCGCGTGCCCGGGGCCGCCCCAGAGAAGCGAGAAGACGAGGAGCCACCCGCCGGTGGTCTTCACCTCCTTCTTCCACGCCCCATCGATGAGCGTGCGTTGGCGGCGCAGGTCGTTCAGGTACGGGTGACGATCCTGATATTTCTTCGTGAGATCGTGCCAGACGTTCTCCCACGCCTCGAGGTACGCCGCCGGCGCGGGGGCGCCGGCCTGCAGACGCGCGTCGCGGAGGCACTTCTCGACGCGCTCGGGATCGACCGCGGGCGACGTGCACTCGACGAGAAATCCGGTGGCGAGCGACTCGAGCACGAGCTCGAGCGAGAGGAGCGTGCAGTGGAAGTCGCCGCGCGAGAGGGGGCGCTGTCCGGCCACGCTGGCGACGGGCTGCGTGGAGAAGCGCGTGACTACGCCGGTCGACTCGACACCCTTGGCCGGGTTGATCTCCTTCAAGAAGTCGAGCGCGCGCGACGGGCACTGCACCTCGAGGCTCCCGAGCTCGTGCGAGAGGAGCGCGCCGACGAGGAACGATTTTCCGGCCTGCGACGGCCCGAAGAACCCGAGGCACGGCGGCCGGCCCCACGCGCCGGCGAGCTTGCGCGCGCGCACTCCGAGGTCCTTCAGCGCGCGCGCGTTCTCCTCGGCGGCGTCACTCTGCGGGTCGACCGACGCGCTCGCGTCCGCCGTGGCGCGCTCGAGGGACTGGATGGCGACGGGCATGTCGTCGGGCATGGGTGCCGGCAGTATACGGCAAAAGTAGGGGGCTCCGGAGTTCGTGCGGGGCGCGCCGAGCGCGTCAGATCTCGACCTGGATCCCCAACTCGACGACCCGCCCCGGGGGCAGCTTGAAGAAGGCCGACGCCGCGACGGCGTTCTGGCTGAGCATCTTGAAGAACACCTTGCGCGGCAGGCTCATGTTCGACTTGCCGGTGAACACGAGCGACTCGCGGCCGAGGAAGAACGAGACGTCCTTCGTGTCGACGTTCACGCCGTACGCGTTGAGCGCGCGGACGACCTTGGGGATGTCCGGCGTCTCCATGAAGCCGTAGACGACCTTCGCGCCGTGGAGGCCCTCTCCGTACTCGGTGACCTCGGTGATGCGCTCGCTCTCCGGCACCTCGGGCACGTGCTTGGTCTGCACGGTCAGGAAGAGGATGTCCCGATGCAGCGTCTTGGCGTGCTTGAAGTAGTGCGTGAGCGAGTGCGGCACGCCGACGTTGGTCGTCATGAAGACCGCGGTTCCCTTCACGCGGTGCGGCTTCTCGGTCTTCACGCTCTCGATGAAGAGGTCCATCGGGAGCGCGACGCTCTGCAGCACTTCGGCGAGCGCGGCGCGCCCCTTGCGCCACGTGAGCATGATGAACGCCACCGCCAACGCGATCATGATCGTGACGTAGCCGCCCTCGAAGAACTGCGTCGCGTTGCTGAGGAAGAACGCGATGTCGACGAGGATGAGCCCGCTGCAGAGCGCGCCGATCGCGAAGACGTTCCACTTCCAGACGCGCGTGGCGACGAGGAAGAACAGGATCGTCGTGAACGCCATCGTGCCGGTGACCGCGAGGCCATACGCCGGCGCGAGGCTGTGCGAGTTCTTGAAGACGAGCACGAGCATGATGCAGAGCGCGAGGTAGATCCAATTCACCTCGGGGATGTAGATCTGCCCCTCCATCTCTTTGTTCGTGTGGACGACGTTGACGCGCGGGCACAGGCCGAGCTGCATCGCCTGATTCACGAGCGAGAATGCGCCGGAGATGAGCGCCTGGCTGGCGATGACGGTGGCGAGCCAGCTGACGACGACGAGCGGGTACACGAAGCCCGGCGTCGACGGGACGAGCGCGTAGAACACGTTGCCGTCGACGATCGGCTCGGGGTCGAGCATGCGCGAGCCCTGGCCCAGGTAGTTGATGATGAGCGCCGGCCAGACGACCCAGTACCAAGCGCGGCGCACCGCCGGACGGCTGAAATGGCCCATGTCCGCGAACAGGGCCTCGCAGCCGGTGATGCAGAGGTCGACCGAGCCGATGACGTAGAGGGTTGCCTTCGGGAACTTCAGCATGTAGCGCGCCGCGTACATCGGGTTCACCGCTGCGATCACGTCGGGGTGCTTCAAGAAGTTCGTGACGCCGATCACCGCGAGCGCGACGAACCAGACGGCCATCGCTGGCGCGAAGATGGCGCCGACTTTGTGCGTGCCGAAGCGCTGGATCGCGAAGAGCGCGACGAGCGTGGCGATGGAGAGCCACGGGATGTACGGCGACCACCGGTGGGTTACGACCTCGAGGCCCTCCCACGCGGACATGATCGAGAGCGACGGGGTGATGACGCCGTCGCCGAGGATCATGCCGGAGCCGAGCACCGCCATCGTGACGACGACGGACATACCCTTGGCGGTGAAGAGCTTGGCCGCCTTCGCCTTGAGGAGCGCGAGGATCGAGAACATGCCTCCCTCGCCCTCGTTGTCGGCGCGCATGATGAGGACGACGTACTTGAGCGTGACGACGATCCCGATGGCCCAGACGAACAGCGACGTCCAGCCGAGGACTTCGTCGCGGCCGTAGTACTGGCCGAACTCCATCGTCACCTTGTCCTTCAGGCCGTGCATGGCCATGAGGTGCGAGGAGACCGTCTCGCTCATCGCGTACAGCGGCGAGGTGCCGATGTCGCCGAAGACGACGCCGAGCGCGCCCCACACGAGGACGCGCATGGCGGTGCGAGGGTGGTGGCCTTCGAGCTTGGACGTCGAGGCCGTAGCCGCGGTGGACATGGGCGCACCATTCCACCACGGCGACGGCGTTTGCGCGATTCCGACGCGTCCCGGCAATTTAATCCTTTCTTTATGCGAACGATGTTCACGGGTAATGGACGCCGTGGGTGACATCGAACCGGTCTTGCTGGTCGTCGAGGACGAGGCGCAAATGCGCCGATTTCTGCGGACTTCGCTCGCCAGCCACGGGTACCGCGTCGTCGAGGCCACGACAGGCCATGAGGCGCTGACGCTCGCGCAGGGGCACAACCCCGAGCTCGTTCTGCTCGACCTCGGCCTGCCCGACATGGACGGGCTCGAGGTGGTGAAGAAGCTGCGCGAGTGGATGACGGCGCCGATCATCGTCGTCTCGGCGCGCGGGCAGGAGGCCGACAAGGTCCGAGCGCTCGACGAAGGGGCGAGCGATTACCTCACGAAACCCTTCGGCACCGGCGAGCTCATGGCGCGTATCCGCGTGGCGCTCCGGCACGCGGCGCGCGCCGGGCTCGCGCAGGTGGAGCCGGTCGTGGTCGTCGGGGACATCCGGCTCGACCTCGACAAGCGCGCCGTCAGCGTCGGCGACGCCGAGGTGCACCTGACGCCGATCGAGTACAAGCTGCTCGGCTTCTTGATGAAGCACGCCGGCAAGGTGCTCACGCACCGGCAGCTCCTGAAGGAGGTCTGGGGGCCGTCGTACGCGACGCAGACGCAATACCTGCGCGTCTACATGACGCAGCTGCGGCACAAGTTGGAGCACGACGCGGCGCGGCCCAAATACCTGGTGACCGAGCCGGGCGTTGGCTACCGCATGAAGACGGAGAGCTGAAGGCATCGACGCGCCGGCTGCCGGTCAGGTGATGCCGGGCGATGGTGCGCGCGCTTCGCGCCGGCGAACGCTCCACTTGAGGAGCACCGGCGATACGAGCGTGGTGAGGACGACGACGAGGACGAGCGAGGAGTAGACG
>JAYVXL010000950.1:0-2940 GCA_043785185.1 Myxococcales bacterium | reverse complement strand
CGCTCCGCGCGCACGTCGAGGCGACGGAGGCGGGGGACGTCGCCGCGGCGGCGGCGCCGGATCTCGTCGCGTACGTCGATGGTCCCTACGGCTCGCCGAGCGCGCACATCGAGCGCTCGCGACGCGCCGTGCTCATCGGCGCGGGCATCGGCGTGACGCCGTTCGCGGCAATCCTGGAGAGCCTCGTCCGCCAGAAGAACGAGCGGGGCGGCGCCTCGAAGCTCGAGAAGGTCCACTTCTTCTGGTTGAACAAGGACCAGTACTCGTTTGAATGGTTCGCGGCGCTCTTGAAGGAGCTCGAGGCGATGGACGAGAAGGCGCTCCTCGACATCCACCTCTGCATGACGGCCGGGCGCACCGGCGCGACGGCGCTCGCCCTCGAGGTCTCGCGCGAGATCCTCCACGCGTCAGGGCGAAGCGACATCATCACCGGCCTCCGAACGCACACGCACATGGGGCACCCCGACTGGCAAAAGCTGCTCGGCGCGATCAAGGCGCAGCACGCGCCCGGCGCCGTGGACGTGTTCTTCTGCGGGCCCGTCGGCCTCGCCAACACGATCCGCGTCGTGTGCCAACACCTCGGCATGCCGTTTCGGCGGGAGCAGTTTTGATGCGCCCCGCCTCGCTCGCCCTCGACGTCGCCATGGCCGCCCTTGGCGCGCTCGCGCTCGGCTGCCAGACGGAGGCGATGGGCACCGGCGACGTCGACGGCGGCGCGAAGCCCGAGTGCGTCTCGTGCCACATGCCCGAGTACGCGCAGGTCAAAGAGCCGCTCCACGAGGGGAAAAAGCCGACGAAATGCGGCGTGTGTCACTCGCAGAACGGCTGGCGCCCGTCCCGCGTCGACCACCCGTGGCCGCTCACCGGCAAGCACGAGAAGGCCGACTGCTTCGCGTGCCACACCGGCAATCCGCCCGTCTTCAAGAACACCGGCAAGGCTTGCTACGACTGCCACGCGAAGGAGTACGACAAGCCGCCGTTCGCCGACCACCTGCTCCTCCAGAAGGCCTGCGCCGACTGCCACACGACGACGGACTGGAAGACGCTGGTGCCGCACCCGATCTGGCCGCCGGACGACGCGCCGAGCGGCGACGCTGGCGCGCCGCACGACGCGGCCCAGGACGCGCACGAGGCGCACGAGGCCGACGCGGGCGTGAAGCGGAAGCCCAAGCCGGCGCCGACGGCGCATCCGACGACGCACCCGACGAGCTTGCCACCGCCCGACGTGACGACGCACGGCAGCCGGCGCGTGCACAAGTGAGCGAGGCGAGCGGGCGAGGCGCTACGCCGCGTGTTGGATGCGCGAGGAGAGCCGCCGCATTTCGCGGCTCACTTCTTCTTGGCCTTGGCGGCGGGGCGCTTCTTGGAGGTCGCCGGCGATTTGGTGACCTTTGGCGCTTTCACGGCCGCCTTCTTCCGTGCCGCGGCGGCCTTCTTGGGGGCGACGGGCGACGCGGGCGTGGGGGCGGCGTTCGGGCGCTTCGGGGCTTCGCTCCGGAGCGGCGCGCCGCGCTTGGCGGGCGCTTGGGCCAGGGCGTGCGCGCGCCTCACCCACGCGCCCAGGCGGGTGCCGTCGGCGTGCATCGCCTCGGGCAAGAGCACCCAGTGGCTCATCGTCATCGTGCCGGCGACCCACGGCGACGAGCCGGGCATCTTCATCGCCTCGGCGTAGGCGATCTCGTTGGGCAAGCGCACGCCGATGCGCCCGGCCTTCCAGACGAGGCCGAACACGTTTCCGCCGGCGAACATGCCCTCGCAGCCGAACATGCGCTTGCGCGAGACCGTTGCGAGCCCATGCGCCGCGGCCTCGAGCGCCGCGAGTAGTCCGTCGAGCGATTCGTTCGCCAAGCTCCACCTCCAAGTGTCGAACCGGCGAGGATACCGGGAACGCGGCGAAATGCGCGCGGTTTGCCCGTTCCTTTTCAAACAGTTTCAAGAAGGAAGGGCGCGGAGTCGCATCAGGCGGCTCGCATTTAGGGGCGCGAGGCTGCGGGCACCGGTTGTATGTTTCTCAAGGAGGCACGATGGCGGATCCGAAGTCTCGCTCGATTCCTCCGAAGTCTCGCTCCGTGCCGCCGAGGCCCGGGGCATCGCAGAGGCCACCGGCGAAACCCGCGCCGCGCGCGGACGCGACCCGCGGGCCGCGCCCGATCTCGCCGCGCTACGGCGTGCCCAAGGGCCGGCTGCGAAAAATCGACCCCGCCGCGGGCTCGGCGCCGGCGGCCAAGCCCGACGACGCCGCGCCGGCCAAGGCGCCGCCGAAGGCGCGCTCGATACCGCCGAAGGCGCGCTCGACACCGCCGAAGGCACGCTCGACACCGCCGAGGTCCGCTTCGATCCCGCCGACCGAGATCGTGTTCCCGAAGAGCGCCGCCGCGCTCGCGCCGATTTCGCGCTCGATCTTCCCGATGTCCACGCCCGACGAGGCCCCGGAGCTCCCCACCGTTCTCGTCGTCGAGGACGACGACGACGCGCGCCGCCTCATCGTGCGCGCGCTGGGCCAGCTGTTCACGGTCTACGATGCGTGCGACGGCGAGGAGGCGCTGCGCGTGCTCGAGCGCCTCCCGCCGGTCGCGTGCGTCGTCACCGACATCATGATGCCGAAGGTCGACGGCATCATGCTCGCCAAGAAGATGCGCGCCGACTCGCGCCTGCGCGCCGTGCCGGTCGTCTTCGTCACCGGGCGCGGGAACATCGCCGGCAGCGCGCTCGACGGCATCAACGTCGGCGCGCGCTTCACGCTCCAGAAACCCTTCAAGGTCAAGGAGCTCGTCGAGAAGATCCGCGAGGTCGTCCTCACGACCGCCGGCTCCGCCAAGCGGTAGCGCGAAGGCAGGCGCGGGGTGCGCGCATCCCGCGCTTTTGCTACCTTCGGGCGCCGCCGCAGGATCAGGTGCAACAGGTGCCCAAATGAGTGATCGAATCGAGTCCCGACTCAAG
>JAYVXL010000949.1:0-2941 GCA_043785185.1 Myxococcales bacterium | reverse complement strand
GCGCTGAGGAGGCCGTCGAAGGTCGCGAGGCCGGCAGACCGTCCCGAGGCGCGCCGGGTGTCGAGAATCGCGGTGACCGCGTACAGCCCCGGCAGCTCGAACGTGCGGACCGGGCAAAGCTGGGCGAGGAGCACCGAGACCGACGCGTGGCGGCGCGGGCCCACCGCTTCGTAGAGCTCGCGGATGGGTGAGTCGACGGCGCGGCCTCCGCCGCACGCGTACACGGCGCCGTCCGGCGCGATCACGTCGAACGCGAGCGTCTCCGCGCGCAGGAGGGTCGTCACCGTCGCGGCGCCGCGGTTGGTCACCGTGACGGTCACGAACACCTCGGCGGGGCGCGCGGCGTCGGCGTGCTCCTGCGACGAGACCTCGAGCGGCGCGTCCTCCGCCGGCGCGGCGGGCGCAGCGGGTGGCGGCGCCGCCGCGCCCGCGAGCGCGGCGACGCTCCAGGGTGCCGAGACGAGCTCCTTCAACGGCGCGACCGCCGGCACGACCATGGGCAGAGGCTCGACGACGAACGGCTCCTTTGGCGCCCTCGCCTTGGCGGCGGCGGCGGGCACCCAGCCGAGGTGCGCCACGACCGTCGCGCCGGGCGCGAGCGCGGCGGCCTCGGCCGCGCCGAAGCAATAGAGGCGCGGATCGAACGACTCGACATACGCGCGCTGCGGCGGCACGACGAGCGCGCGCTCGCTCGCGACCTCGGGCCGCATGTCCGCCGGCAGCACGCAGCGCACCGTTTTTTTTGCGCCGGCCGGCGTGACGTCGAGCGCGAGGAGGCGCGCGTCCGCCATCACGCGCACCGGCACGGCGCCCGCGTTCTCGACGCGCATGCGCCACCGAACGGGCGACTCCTCGGCGACGGTGAGGCGGACGTCGGGCGCGGCCGCGGGCGGCGGCGGCGCCTTCGCGGCGAGCGCTGCGGGGGCGTGCGCGAGGGCGAGGGCGAGCGCGAGCGGGGCGAGGCACGCGGCGCGGGTCGAGCGAGCGAGGAGCGTCACCATCTCCTCCCTACGATACCCGCGAACGTGGCAGGATACCGCGATCCCGTGAGTCTCGGTTTTTCGCTCAACCAGTGGTCGATGGACGTGGTCGCGAACGACGGCGAGGTCGTCGCGGTGCGCGCCGCGGAGCTGCACTTCGCCGCGCTCCACGTTCACTACGCGAGCCTCCTGCACGCGCGCGGTAGCCGCACCCACGCGTCGGCGACGCTGCGGCCGTCGATGCCCGTGCTCGCCGACGAGACGGTGACCTGGAGCTCGCGCGCCCTCGGCGCGCACGGCACCTGGCGCGCCGAGGGGCCCGGCGTCCGCGAGACGCTCTACCGCGCGGAGCCCGCCGGCGACGGCCGCATGAATGAGGGCGACGAGGGCGCCGTCGAGTGGAACTGCGTGATGCCGCTCGCGCAGGCGGAGGTCACGCTCGACGGCGGCCGCGTCGTCCGCGGCCTCGGCTACGCGGCGCAGCTGCGCGTCGGCGTCGCGCCGTTCGAGCTGCCCATCAAGGAGCTGCGCTGGGGGCGCTTCGCGGGCGACGGCGCGAGCCTCGTCTGGCTCGATTGGAGCGGCCCCCACGGCAAGCGGATCATCGTCAAGAACGGCGCGCGGGTGCGCGGCGCGCTGAAAGCCGAGCCGGGCGAAGGGACCATCGATCTCGAGGATGACGAGGGGCACCTCAAGACCGAGGGAGGTCGCGTCCTTCGCGAGGGGACGCTCGGCGCCGGCGCGCTCGCCGTCGTCGCCGAGCTGCACGGCGTCCTTCCCGAGAGGGTGCTCGCCGTCCGCGAGCGCGTCGCCATCGCCGCGGCGGTGCTCGAGGCGCCGTTCGCGTCGCCGCCCAGCGGCGTCAAGGGGTGGGTCCTGTCGGAGACGCTCACCTGGCCGTGAGCGGCGCGCTCGCTAAACTAAGGCCGCCGCGTCCAGGTGAGACCCGCGCACGCGGGTGCCCGTTCGACCGCGCCCGCGACCTCGCGCTGGCGGACGAGCGCCGAGAGCCGAGGGACGACGAGCAGCGCGGACGGGCCCAGCGTGAGCCACGGCGCCGCGCTCCCCGACGGCGCCGCGCGCGCGAACGCGTCGAGCGTGCCGTCGTCCGCGATCCGGTTGGCGGCCATCGCGCGCCCGAGCTTGCGCGCGGCCTCTTCGAGCTCCGGGCGCTCCGGCGCGGGGCGCAGCCCGAGGTCGTCGTCGCCGAGCACCAGCGCGAGGAGCCCGTCGTCGTCGGTCGCGCGCGCGCGCAGCGCGTCGGCGCACGCGTCCCGATTGGTCCGCGCGCCGAGGTCGAGGACGCCGCTTCGCGACGCCGCCCACGCGAGAAAGCGCGCCCGCTCGGCCATCGCGGGCTCGCCCTCGGCGCGGACCCACAGCCCGACGCACGCCTCGCCCGGCGCGACGAGCGCGCCCGCGCAGCTCGCGACCGCGCGCACTTCGACGTCCGCCGCACGCCACGCGCCGCGCTCGAGCGCGCGCGCGGCGTTGAGCGCCGGCGAATAGCGCGCGATCCCCTGGCGAAACAGCGCCATCGGGTCGCCGTCGTCCTCGCCGAGATCGTCGCCGAGCGGGCTGAGCCGCGCCTCGAGGCGCGCCGTCGTGTACCGCACGCCCTCGAGGATCTTGCGTCGCTCGGTCGGCGTCAGCGAGGCGAGCGCGAGCGACATCGCGCGGTCCTCGCGCGCGTCGTCCGCGGCGGAGGAGGCGTCGGCGGGCGCGTCGGCCGCGCCGCGCGCGCGGAGCACGAGGCCCGGCCCGGTCGGCGCGTCGTCGCGCGCGCGGAGAACGCGCGCGCCGGCGAGCGCGAGCGCGCCGGCGACCGCGAGCGTGACGGCGAGGGCAGCGAGGGCGCGAACGCGCGACCGCGTGGGTCGCGCCTCAGCGTCGCTTGGCGCTGAGCTCGGCACCGCCGCTGGTCTTGCCGCTCGCGAGGCCCTCGTTGAAGGTCAGGTTCA
>JAYVXL010000948.1:0-9587 GCA_043785185.1 Myxococcales bacterium | reverse complement strand
GCCGCCGCCTCGGAGACCTTCGCCACCTCGGCGCCCTTCACGGCGCTGCCCTCGAGGACGCCGGCGAGGCCGAAGTCGGCGACGGCGACCCGCCCGTCGTGATCCACGAGCACGTTCTCGGGCTTGAAATCGCGATGAATGATGCCCGCGGCGTGCGCAGCGGCGAGCCCACGCCCCGCGGCGAGCACGACGTCAAGGACCTCGTCGTACGATCGCTCGCGCTCGCGAAGCCAGGCGCCGAGCGTCCTGCCTTCCAGGAATTCCATCGCGATGAAGAAGCGATCGGGCCCCGCCTCGCCGGCATCGAACACGGTCACCACGTTCCGGTGCGACAGCTTCGCCATCGCGCGCGCCTCGCGGAGCAGTCGCGCGCGGGCCTCGGGGTTCGCCACCCGGTCGGCGCGCAGCACCTTCACCGCGACCCTTCGGTCGAGCTGAGGATCGTGCGCCTCGAAGACCGCCCCCATCCCGCCCGCGCCGATCATGCGCACGAGCCGGTAGCGGCCCACCGTCGAGCCAAGGTCGGGCGGCGCGGCGTCGGCCTCGGTGGCGTTCGGGTCGTCCGCGCGCGCCAGGTCGCAGACGAGGGCGAGGCAGGTGTCGCACGCGTCGAGGTGCGACTGCACGACGAGGTGCTGCGACGCGGGGAGACGTCGGGCGACGAACGCGACGAGGCCGTTCTCGTCGGGGCAGGTGGCGCCGGCGTCGTGGGCCATCGGCCTCAGGCCGTCCCGGTGGAGACCGCCGGCAACGACGATATCGTGATGTCGAGTTGGCTCTGGATGAGGCGCATGATGCTCGCGGCCTCCGCGCGGCCGAGCCTCAGCCGGCGCATCATCCCCTCCCGCGTCGCCGCGACGAGGTGCTCGCGCGCGCTCGTCACGCGCCGCGAGATCGTCGACGCGTGCACCCCGTGCAGTTGCCCGAGTTGCTCGATGGACAGCCCGTGCGTGATCCGCTGCCTCAAGAGCAGGCGCTCCTCCATCGCGAGCCCGTCGAACGCCTCGCGGAAGGCGTCACGGAACGAGTCGGCGTAGGTGCGCTTCAAGTAATCGAGCTCTAGGTCCTGCGGATCGGGCAGGGCCGAGTGGCTCGCCGGCTCCCGCGCGCGCTCGCCCGGCGGCAACTTCCGCGCGAGCCGAAGGCCCGTCCGCACCGCCACCACGCGCAGCCAGCCTTTCAGGGCGCCCTGACCGTTGAACGTCAGCGCCTTCGGCGGCGCCGAGGGGCCGCCGACGAAGACCTCTTGGAGGAGGACCTGGAGGGTCTCGCTCACGAGGTCCTCGCTGAGCCCCTTCTGGAGGAGCGCCCTACGAACGGCGGGCAGGAAGCGGGTCTGGATCGCCGTCATCGCGGCGTGGCTCCCGAGGACGCACGCCGTCACGAGGTAGAGATCGCCGACCTGCATCGCCCGCAGCGCGACCGCCGGCTCCGCGTCCGCGGGGATGCGCGCGGCGAGCACCTCGGCGAAGCGCTCGTCCGGCACCTCGAGGTTCGGCCACTCCGTCCGGGCGCGCGCGAGCGCGGCCTCGAGCTCCGAGCTCACGAGCGAGAGCGCCTCGCGATCGGCGGGGCGAGCTCGCAGGAACGCTTCCAAAAACGACGCCACGGCGGGCTCTTAGCAGATTTGCGCAGCCGCGGAGACGCCTGGCGGCACGACGGGGGTGCTGCGTCACGTCGAACGCCGCAATCCGCAACGATCTCGGGTGGGCCCAGTGGGACTCGAACCCACGACCTACGGATTAAAAGTCCGCAGCTCTACCGACTGAGCTATAGGCCCTTTCTTGCCGCTTTGTCGGTATCTTACGCTGCGTTTCGCGTCTACCTGTTTCTCATCCGCTGCCGGGTTCTCGGCAGCGGATCCAGGCCGCGACGCTAGTTCGGGAAGGCGATCCCGCACGCGGTGGTGACGTTCTGAATCGAGCCGGCCGACTTGTTGTTCAGGTCGAAGCCGTAGCCGCTGAACGTCGGAAACGCCGGCAGGTTGTCTTTGCCGAGCGGGATGCACCAGACCTGATTCTCCTGCGCGACGTCGCCCGTCTGGAGGTTGAAGTCGAGCGGGCCGCTCGTACCCTCGAGGTTGATCTTTTGCCCCTGCGTCAGCAGCGTCAGCGCCTGATTGATATCGCTCGGGCCTACGGTGATCTTCGTCTGCCCCGCCGGCGGAACGAGGTTCGCGATGCCGGCCGCGATGTTCGCGCCGGTGAGCGGCTGCGCGCCGATGCTCGCGACCGCGTACGCCGCGACGTAGAACGCGTCGTAGGTGGTGTTCGCGTCGATCGCGTCGGGGGACACGTCGTTCGGCTGCGACGCGACGAAGTTCGTTCGAAATTGCAGGTACGCCTTCGAGTTGGAGCCGTAGGTGACCCCGAGAATGCGCTTGCGGAGGTCGTCGGTCGTGTCGAGCGTCTTCAGCTGCGTCACGAGGGCGGACGTGACGCCCGTGTGCGGGTAGATCCAGAACGGCCTCTTGGTGCCGCCGCCCGGCCACCCCTGCTCGATCAACCCCATCACGTTGCCGAACATCTCGCTCGTCCCGATCGTGATGACGATGTGCGGCTGCAGCGCGATGACCTTGGCCGCCGTGTCCGTGTACTTCAGCGGATCGGCCTTGGGGTCCGACGAGTTTCCGTAGTCCAGCTGGAGGTAATTGCCCTGGTTCGACGGATCGTTCGCGGGCTTGCCGTTCAAGGTCAGGATGGACGCGATCGCTTGCGCGGTTCCTTTCCCGAACGAGTCCCCTTTGTAGAGGAGCGCCATCTTCGTGGTCACCGGGACGGCGCCGCGCCCGAGCACGGCCTCGATGTCGCCGGCGAGGCGCGCGATGGGCGGCGCCTCGAGCGTGGTGGACTCGCTCGTCCGGTAGAAGAGGTTGTTCTTCTGGAGGCTCGTGAGGTCAGGGCTCGTCGTGCCCGAGGCAATGACCAGCGTGCCCGCCGCGATGGTGGTCTGCGTGAGGAAGTTGATCGTCGGACCGCTCCACGTCGGGCCTACGAGGGTCTGGATGCCCAAGTCCGTGACCATGTGGTTGACCGAGCGGAGCGCGACGTCGTTCGCCGACGAGTCGTCGCAAACGAGGACCGCGATCTGACGTCGCTTGGTCGCGCCCGGGAGCGGCGGAAGCCCACCGGCGGCAGTGGCGAAGTCGCTGAAGGCCATGTTCAGCCCGTAGACCTCGCCTTTGCCAGTCGAGGCGTTCGCGCCGTTGATCGCGAAGAGCGCGCCCATCAGGATCGAGTCTTCCTCCTTCAAGTTGTCCGAGCCGAGCACGGTCTTGCAGTCGTCGGTGACGAGCCCCTGACACGTCTTGTCGGTCTTTCGGCAGATGAAGTTGGCGCCGCGCGCCGCGATGCAGTCGGCGTTCGTCGCGCATTCCTGGGTTTGGTAGTCGCCGGCGTGGGTCACCACGCTGCACCCCGGCATGGCGGCCGCCGCGGCCAAGCACAGCACCAACGTAAGAGGTCCCCCGTATTTTCGAATGTGCATGCGATCAACCTTGGTAGAGAAGTTTGGGAAGAAGAGCCAAACAAATGCCGAAAGACGGCACGCTCGTCCCGGTGCCCGTGACGCCCCTAGCGCGTCAGCCCCGGCCTATCGGCGCGCCCCCTCGCAGAACCTAGAACGAGCCGACGAGACCGCCGCTCGCAGGGCCGAGGTACGCCGAGACATGGACCCCGCTCTCCGCGCTGCGGCGGTTCAGGACGAAGAGGGTCGCGCCGGCCGCGACGCCGACGGCGCCCACGATGAGGCCGACCGTCGAGATGGTGGAGTCGGTCTTGAGCGTCGAGATCGCGTCCTTTTGGGACGGAGGACACAGCCTCGTCGACGTGCATGTGCCGTCGAGGTCGCTCTTCTTCCCGAGCGCGACGAAGCCGAAAATCGAGCCGATCAAGAGCCCGGCGCCGCCGACGCCGAACGCGACGTACATGGGGATGGGGCTCGGCTCGGAGCTCGGCGGCGGCGCACCCCGCGCGCCTCCGGCCGGAGCGCCCGCAGGCGCGGCGGCCCCACCGCTCATGCTCGTCCGCAGGACGCGCACGGCTTCCTGCGCTTTCACGCGCCCGTTCGAGTCGGCGCCGGGTGAGTTGATGAATAGCTCGTACTTGTCGAGGGCGGTCTGCTTGTCGCCGAGCGCGTCGAAGCACTTGGCGATGTTGTAGAGGAGGTTCGGATCGGGATCGATCGCGTAGGCCTGCTGAAACTTGTCGTTGGCTTTGCGGTAGTCGCGCGCCTGGTAGGCGGTGACGCCCTCGTCGCTCAGCTTCTGGACGACGGCCGCGCGCGCGGCCGGATCGCTCGGAGGCTCGTCGGCCGCCGCCACAGCCGTCGTCGCGAGCGCGGCGAGCAGCACGGGGACGAAGGCGGCGTTTTTCAAACGGATCATGGGCATATCTCCATAGGGGAAGGAACGAACGACGGCGGCGGGGCGTGGGGGACGTGCTCTGGGCGGCGGTGACTAGAGCTGCGGCACTTTGGCGGCGGGCTCCTCGATGAGGTGAACGCGGTTGGATTCGTCGACCGCGCGGACCTTCGCGGTCGTCGCCGCCGAGGTGGGCGAAGACGACGGCTTCGCGGGCGGGGGCGGCGCGGCCGCCGTCTGGGGAGCGACCGAGGCGGGGGGCAGCGCGCTCGGCGCGCCGGACCGCGTCGCCCCGCGCGGCGGTTGCGCGCGCCCGTAGTACGCGGCCTGCGGGCTCGGGACGGCGACCGGCGCCGCGACGGGCGCCGCCCGCGGCACGCGCGGCGCGGTCGCGAGCGAGTCTTCTCCCCTGCGCATCGTGACCTTCGCGTGCTTGTCGGTGTCGGCCGGCGCGACGGTCACGGTGAGCGACTCGGGCGCGAAGCCCTCCTTCGTCAGGTCGAGCGTCTGCGACCCCTCGGGCAACTGCAGGGTGAGCGGTGTCTCACCGAGCAGCTTGCCGCCCGACTCGACGCGAACGCCGGCCGGCTCGCTCTCCACCGTCACTTGATGGAGCCCCGCCGCGATCGGCGCCGCCACGACCTGCGCGCGCGGCGCGCGGAGCACGACGAACGCAACAACGCCCGCGAGCAGTAGGAGGAGGACGCCGGCGACCGACACGATGCGTCGCGTGTTCCTCGCGTCATTGGCGATCGCGACGAGCGCCTCGGGGCTCGCCGAGGCCACCGGCTGCGATCCGAACGTGGGCACCGGCGGCTGCGAGGGGACGCGCACGCTCGTGTAGCCGGGGAGACCGCCCGACGGCGGCGGCGCGCTGCTTTGGTACTTGAGGGTCACGCCCGTCTGGCCCGCCGCGCGGAGGATCGTGCTGGCGCGTTCGGCAAAGAGGCGCCCCTTGCTGGGGCCGAACGGCAGGAGCGCGATCGCGAGCTCGGCGACGTTCTGGAATCGGCGCGACGGCTCCTTCTCGAGGCACCGATCGATCACGCCTTGGAGCCCCTCGGGGACCTCGACCAGGGACGCCGAGAGCGGCGGCGCTTTCCCCTCGACGACCTCGCGACAGATCTTGGCGAGCGACTCGCCGTCGCCTTGGAACGGCGCGCGCCCCGTCAGCAACTCATAAAGAACGACGCCGAGGGACCAGATGTCCGTCCGGTGATCGATGTCCGAGTGCGAGCCGATCTGCTCGGGCGACATGTACAGCGGCGAGCCCATCGGGGCCTCCTTCGACGCGCGCTCCCCGGAGGTCGGCGGACCGACGAGCGCGATCTTCGAGATGCCGAAGTCGAGCACCTTGACGATCTCGGTGCCGTCGGCGCGGCGCGCGAGGAACAGGTTCTCGGGTTTGATGTCGCGGTGAACGATGCTGCACGAGTGCGCGACAGCGAGCGCCTCGCAGACCTGAAGGACGGCCTCGACCGCGCGACGAATCGGGAGCGCGCCCGACTCCGCGAGCACGTCGGCGAAGTCTTTCCCTTCGAGGTACTCCATCACGAAGTACGGACCGCGCCCCGGCATCGTGCCGACGTCGAAGACGCGCGCCGCGTGCTCGCTCTTGATGCGCACGGCGGCGCGCGCCTCTTGCGAGAACCGGCGGACGATCTCTGGATGCACGAGCGCCGCGGGCAAAAGGAATTTGATCGCGACGAGCTCGTCGAGCTCGGTGTGGCGCGCTGCCAGCACGATCCCGACGCCGCCGACACCGAGCACGCGCTCGACGACATACTTGCCGTCGATGACGTCGCCGACTCGGAACGCATCGGTTCGGATTGAAGACGCCTCTCGCACGCCCGACAACGTCAACTCGTGCGGCGGCGGCTCGTCGTTGGCCGGACTCTTTACGCTAGGGCTCATGGTAACAAGCTTATCGACTCGACACTCTCGATCAATGTATGAACTCTCGCACTCTTGGCGCAGGGTGTGAGGTTACCTCATCCGTGCGCGGCGAGTGAAACAAACGGGGGCCGTCGTCGCGCGGCGAGCGGGCCCGCCCCGGTGGGCCGAAGCGACTCCCTGCCGCGCGACGCGCGTGACCGAGGCGTGGCGATCGCGTCGAGCACATTCTCAGGATCGACCGCGAGCTCACTCGCCGAAACCGCTGCCACCGAGAGCTTACTTCCGCCCGGCGCCCTTTTTTGGGTACGCTGTCCTCATGGCAACTGGCCCCTCACCCCACGAACAGCTCTTTGGAGCCCTGCGTCGCCTCAAGGCAGCGTGGCCGTCGCGCGGGTGGAGCTGGGACAGCCGCATGACGTGCATCACGTCCTCCTTCAGCACGGAGTTCGAGGCCAAGGCGCGCGTAGCGATCGCGGAAGCGTTCCCCGTGGAGTTCACGTCGGCGGCGGTCGCGAAGGCGCCGACCGTCCTTCGCGAGTTCGTCGATCGGTACGGCGGGCTGCGCCAGGGGCAGTTCCTCTTCACGTCGGGCGCGATTGGCGGCAGCCTCGTCGCGTTCGGCCTTTGGTGGCCGTGGGGCGACGGCGACACCGTCTCGATGCGCCTCGGCTTCGCCGACATCGATCCTGGCCGCGAGACGTACGCGCGCGTGCGCGAGATCTTCGGCGTTCAGCTCTGATCTGAAGCGCGCGGGCGACGCGTCTAGAGATAGAGTCCGCCGCGCCGGCGGGTCACTTCGGCGTCCAGACCGTGACGCTTCGCACCTTCCATCTTCTGTCCTCTTTGCGGAGGAGGAAGTCGACGGAGCGGTCGTCCCTGCGCGTGGCGCCGCCGCGCGCCTTGCCGCGCAGGATCGCGTCGGCGCCGACGTGCGCCTGGCCGCCCTGCGGCTCGATTGTGATCTCGAGCGCGCGCAGCTCCACCTCCGCCGACGAGAACGCGAGCTGCGCCTGCATCGCCGTCTCGGCCATCCCCTGGCGACCCTGGCGGATCGAGAGCTCGGGGATGGTGACGTGCACGTCGTCGGTGAGGATGGCCTCGAGCTCGTCCTTCACCTTCGCGGCCTTGAAGAGCGGGTTGCCGTCGTCCTCGGTCACCCGGACGACGCGCGTGAGGCGCGCGAGCGTCTCGCGGATCTGGTCCTCGTCGCTCTTGCCGAAGAAAAGGAAGTAGCCCGCGATCACTGCGGCGAGCGCGGCGGCGGCGACGACCAGCTTCAGGCGCATGCCTTCGAACGTAGCATCGCGCTCGGCGTTCGGCGTCAGAGGTGCGCGGTGCCGCGCGGCCGATCGAGCCCGACGCTCTTGACCGGCCCGGCGCTCGCGCTCGGGCCGTCGTCGGACTCCTCGCTCCAACTCTCGCCGGACCTCGGCTCGAGCTTGCCCGTCGCCCCGACGCCGTAGCGCCCCTCCCCGCCCGCCTTCAAGAAGAGGCCGACCGTCGACACCGGGCGCCGCGACGGCTCGCGTTGTCCGAGCACCGACGCGCCGAGGACGTGACCGCCCGGGACGGTGAACGCGTCCACGCCGCCCGCGGCGACGAACACGCTGACGGAGTTGTCCTCGGCCGTGCCGAGCGAGAGGTCCGGCGCGTGGTACACGTCATCGCCGGCGCGATCGACGTGCACCGCGGCGGAGAGATCGTACGCGACGCCGAGCGCGGCGGTCTGCATCGGCAGCTTCGCGTCGTACGCGTCGTTGCCGTCCCCCTCGTCGAAGAGCGCGAGGCCCATGTGCACGCCGGCGCCCTGCGCGTAGTAGAGCGCGTCGTACGCGTCGTCGCCGCGCGCGTCGAGGAGGATGCCGAGCCCCTGCACGAAGCCCACGCCCTGCGCGAAGACGCCGGCGGTGTACGCGTCGTGGCCCTTCGCGTCGTAGAGGACGCCGACGCCGCCGGGGCTGGGGAAGCCCGCGTCCGGCCAGTCCCAGCGGTGGCCGGCGCCGCAGCCCTGCGCGAGCGACATGTTGCCGGAGATGGCCGGACCGGCGAGCTGCGAGCTCGGATAGAGAATGTCGGACGCGACCGCCGCCGGCGCGCCCTTCCACGCGCCGGCGTACGCGACGTACGTGTCGTCGCCGGACGCGTCGATGACGGCGCCGAGGCCGCGCGTGAAGCCGAAGCCTTGGCCCTGCACGTAGAGGGCGTGCGTGTCGTTTCCGCCGCCGTCGATGAGGAGCCCCACGCCCCAGGCGGCGGCGCCCTGCGCGAAGCCCTCGGCGACGTAGCTGTCGTCGCCGCCTTCGTCGAAGAGGACGCCCACGCCGTGCGTCGCGGCGCCTTGCGAGCCGACGAGCGAGCGGTACGTGTCATGGCCCGCGCCGAGGTCGAAGAGGAGGCCTACCCCGAGCACGCCGGCGCCCTGACGCGGCGTTCGTGACAGCGTGCGGCCGTCGTGGGTCCGCCCGCCGCCGTCGCTCGGCAAGCGCTTGCCGCTCTCATCGGCGAGGACAGGAACCTCGGTGTACGCGTACGTGTCGTTGCCGCCGAGGTCGACGGCGATCGCGACGGGGTGCGCGACGGAGCTCGCGGCGACGGCGGTCCGGTAGACGTCATCGCCGCCGGTGTCGAGCACGAAGGCCGCGCCGTCGGCGGGGCCCGCGGCGGCGTAGGTGTCCGCCGCCGGGCCGCGCAGGACGAGGGCGCCGAACGGGGTCGCGAGCGTGAGGTCGGGGACGGCGACGCCGGCGAAGCGCGCGAGCTTGGCGCGCTCGACGACGCCGGCGAGGCGCGCGCCGGCGAGCGCGATGGCGTCGACGTCGACGGCGTCCATCGCCGCGACCACCCCGGCGTTCAGCTCGAAGTGGCGGACGCCGAGCATCCAGGTGGCGACGGTGCCGAGCGCCTGCTGCGTCTTGGCGTCGACCTTGCGCGCGGCGGTGACGTCGCGCGCCGTCGCCGAGAGCGCGCGGACGACAGGCGCGAGCGCGACCTGAAGGTCGCGGGGCACGCCGCTCACGTCGGCGCGCGGGGCGCCCACGTCGGCGAGCGCGGTGGCGAGCGGCGCGGCGTCTGCGGCCGCGAGCGAATACCAGCTCGGGTCGTCGCACACTGGCGCGACGGCGCCGCGCCGCGCCGCGGCGGCGAGGATGGCGGCGGCGACGGGCGTGTCCGACGCGAACGCCGCGTCCCACTCGCGCGCGAGCGCGGCGCCGTACGCCGGGAGGCCGAGCGGGTGCGCAAAGAGCGCCAGCATGTCCGGCATCGCCCGGGGGTCGCGGGGGTCGAGCTTGGCGACAGCGAGGTCCGATGGAGAGTGCCCGAGGGCGCAGCG
>JAYVXL010000947.1:0-9618 GCA_043785185.1 Myxococcales bacterium | reverse complement strand
CCATCAGCTCGGTCACCACGCTGTCGTCCGTCGTCCCCATATCTCGACCTCCGCGATGACAGTGCTCACGTGGGGAGGTGAGGTTTCAAGAATCGACGGGCGCGCATTGCCCCGAAGGCTCCTGGCGATCGTGCGCGCTTGGAGGTACCGAAATCTCCCACCTCGCCGCCGCCGCGCAACGCTCGTTAGAGAAAGCGGCCAAGGCCTGCCCCGAACACGAGCTCGACGGCGGAGAACGCCACGCCCGCCGCGATCGCGGCGACCAGCGCGCCGGCGAGCGCGTTCTTCGCGCCGCCCTCGAAGCAGCGCGCCCACGCGTTGCGGACGAGGCGAAGCGCGACACCGAGCGGGATCCCGGCGAGCAGCCACGGGATCAGCACCCCGCCGTCGGGCGGCACGTCCGGCACGCCGTCGGGGCCGACCGAGAACGTGATGATCATGAGCGTGATGGCGATGATGACGGCGGCGATCGCCGAGAGGCCGTACGCAGCCGAGCGGGGCTTGGCGTACATGGCCATGATCGTGAACGTGATGGCCAGCGCCAGAAGAAGGAGCGAGCCAGCGCCGCTCCAGAGCGCGGAGCTGCCGTCGAGCGCCTTCTGGATGAACGGCACGACGTTCCAGCCCGCGCGCCGATGCACGAAGCGCGCGAGCGCGAAGCCGGCGCCGCCGAAGAGCGCCGCCACGAGGATCGTGCTGAGGATGCCGCCGGCCCAGTTCGTTCGCGGCGTGACCTTTACGTGCGAGCGCGTGCTCAGTCGCTCGTCGGAAACGAGGTTGTCCCCGAGCTCGAGCTTGCCGCCGAGCGGCGCGCCCTTCGGCGCGGCGCCTCCCGTCGCGAAGCCCGCGGTCGGAACCACGTTGCGATCGATCTCCATCTCGTCGTCGAAGTCGAACCCGCCGCCGTAGCCCGACGACACCGGCGGGTCCGACGGCGCGGCCGCCGCGGCCGCCTTCGTGGTCCCGCTCACCGTGACTGTGTGCGGGTTGCCCGAGCGCGGGGGCGGTGGGGCGAAGTCGAGGTCGGGCACCTCCAAGTCACCCGGTCGGTCCGGCGGTTTTTGAGCGCGATCGCTCACGGTCCTCGCAGGATACGCGCGCGCGGGCCCGCGCCGCTACGACGTTCGCTACCTCTTTTTTCCAGGGGGCGGGTACACGCGCTTGCCGCCGGGCGCGGGCGCGACGCTCTTCTTCGCCGCGACCGACTCGAGGCCGTCCTCGGCGACGACCTCGTGCGGCGCCTTCGCGCGCGCCTCGGCCACCACGACGCCGGGGACCACCACCTTCTGGTTGGCGTTGGCGTTGGCGTTGGCGTTGGCGTTGGCGTTGGCGGCGCGCACGATGACGAGCACGAGCAGCCCGAACGCGAGCACCACCGCGACGCCGAGCGCGATGCCGAGGCGTTTGTAGCTTGGCGGCGGGAGCTCCTCGGCGTCGAGCTGCGGCTCCGAGCTCGGCGCGTGCGCCAGCGCGTGCGGCCCGGACGGCGGGGCGGGCGGCACGACCCGCATGCGCTGCGAGGCCGCCGCCATCGCGCCGCTCGACGCAAACTGCGGGATCGCGCCGTCTGTGGGCAGGTCCATCGTCTCGCCGAACGCCTCCTCGCGGCTCATCGGCGCGACCGGGACGACCGCGCTCGTTCGCGCCATGCGGCCCGCCGACGGCCGCGGCGCCGGGTTCGCCGGTCCAGGGAGCGCCGTCGGCGGCGGGAACGACGGCGAGCTCGGCACGCGCCCGGCCGCGACGAGCGAGCGCGACACCGGCGGCCGATCGCGCGTCACGCTCTCGTCGGCGGGCGGCGACAGCCCGGACGGGAGCAACGCGACGGCCGTGACGCTCTCGTCGTCCTCCTCCTCGAGGCCGCCGGTCTTCGAGGTGTCGATGGGCCGCGTGATGGTCTCGACGTCTTTCTCCTGGTCGTCGCCCATGACGACCACGACGGCCGCGGCCTTGACGCTCATGGTCGACGGCGCGCGGCCCGCCGCGGGCACCGGGGCCGCGAGGCGCGGCGCCGTGCGCGTGACGCTGTCGTCGCGCATCTCGAGCTCGGCGCCGAGCGTCGGGCGCACCTCGGTCACGATGTTCTCGGAGTCCTCGGAGTCCTCGAGGTCCTCGATGGAGACGGGGAGCTTCGGGATCGAGCTGCCCGGCTTGGACGGCGGCGACGGCATCGGGAGCTTGGCCGTCGGGAGCTTGCGCGGAGGCGCGGGGAGCGGCGCGCTCGGAGTCATCGGCGGCGCGCTCGTGGGGTCGGTCGCCGGGACCGTCGTCTCCGGGCTCCGCGCGCTCGCCGAGGCGAGCGTCAGCGGGCCGCCCGGCTGCGGCAAGGTCGACGCCGGCAGGCTCGCGATCACCTGCGCGGCGAGCGACGGCGCCACCGCCGTCACGATGTCCTCCGCGAGATCGCGCTCGGATTCGGTCGGCGACGGCGCGCGCGCGAGCTCGGGCGCGGAGGGCGCGCGCGGGAACGGCGCGCTCGCCGTGACGCTGTGATCCGCGTACTCCGGCAGCGGCGCGGGGACGGGGGGCGCCTTCGTGACGCTGTCGTCAGGCTCGTCGGCCTCGCTCGATTCGGTCACCGTCGTCGTCACCGTGTCCTCGCGGCGCTCGACGCCCGACGGGCGCGTGTGCGGCGCGACGGCGGTGACGCTCGGCTCGTCGTCGTCGGCGGGGTGCGGCGCCGTCGGATCGGCGAACTCGCCGCGGCGCTTCAGGAGCTTCTCACCGGCGAGCTGGCGCACGAGCACCGCGACTTGCGAAGCGGGGGCGACGTTCGCGTGCTGCGTCACCGCGGCGAGCATCGCCTCCGCGGACTCGAAGCGCGCGGCCGGATCGGCCGAGAGCGAGCGCAGCGCGACGTCCACGAGCGGCTCCGCCCAGGGCGCGTCGACAGGCGGAGCGGGCCGCGGGATCGGCCCGCGCGCCTGCGCGGCCAGGATCTCCGCGGCGGAGAGCCCCTTCCACGGGCGATCGCCGGTGAGCGCCTCGTAGAGCAGCGCGCCGGCGCCGTAGACGTCCGTACGCTTGTCGACGCCGCGATCGCCGCGCAGCACCTCGGGCGCGAAGTACGCGACCTGGCCGACCGACTCCTTCGGCAGCACGAGCGGCAGCGTGTGGAACACGCCGACGACGCGCGCCACGCCGTCGAGCCCGACGAGAATGTCCATCGGCGAGAGCAGGCCGTGGCAGAGCCCGATCGCTCGGCGACGCGCGTCCTTGGTGCCGTGCAGACCCACGAGGCCGGCGAGCACCTCGACGAGCACGCGCATCGACACGCCGAGCGACATGATCGCGCCTTGGGCGGTCGCGAGCGCGCGCAGCTCGGCGAGCGACTCGCCCTCGATGAACGCCGACGCGACGACGATCTCGTCGCCCACCGGCTCCGCGCCGTGCACGCGCATCAAGTTCGGGTGCGTGACCTCGGAGACCGCGCGCGCGTCGCGCAGGATGCCCGTCAGCTGGGAGACCGCGTCGCGCGGCCGGCGGAAGTGTTGGAGCACCGCGAGCTCCATGCCCGCGCCCACCGCGCGGTGCGCCGCGTAGACGGGCGCCGTGCGAGATCCCAGCTCGCGAAGCACTCGGTAGTTGAGAACCGCCTGCCCTCCTTGGAGGCCCTGCGGCGCGGCGTGCGAAACGGTCACGTACCTTGGAGTCTACCTTCCCGGGCCCGCACCACGTCGTCAGAAGCAGCAGGGGCCGCAGGACTACAAGGTACTACGAGGTGCTCATTTTCCGCGATTTTCGCCCATTTCAACAGGAGCGGACGCGGCCGGCCGCATCCGATTGCTAGGCTCCCGGGCATGCTCGAGATTCGCCCCGCCGCCCCCGCCGACGTGCCCACGATCCTGCGCTTCATCCGCGAGCTCGCCGACTACGAGCGCGAGCCGGACGCCGTGAAGGCGACCGAGGAGGACCTCCTGCGCGACGGCTTCGGCGACACGCCGCTCTTTCGCGTGCTCGTCGCGCGCCACGACGGCGCGCCGGCCGGGTTCGCGCTCTACTTCCTCCAGTACTCAACTTGGCGCGGCGCGCCCGTTCTCTACCTCGAGGATCTCTACGTGACGCCGGTCCACCGCACGCACGGCATCGGCACGGCGCTCATGCAGCGCCTCGCGCGCGCGGCGGTCGACGCCGGGTGCAAACGCTTCCAGTGGGCTGTGCTCGACTGGAATGCGCCGGCGATCGGCTTCTACGAGAGGCTCGGCGCGCGCGTGCTCCCCGACTGGCGCACGGTGCGCGTGGACGGCGACGCGCTCGCCGACCTCGCGGCCAAAGGCTCCGCCGAAGTCGCTACTCGTTGACTTCGTTCGTGCCGGGCATCTTGCGGACGTCGCGGCGCGCGACCTTCCACGCGCGCTGGACCACCCACGAGAGGGAGCGGTTCAGGCGGACCGCTTCCTCCTTCATCTCGGAGAGCATCGACTCGGGGAAGTAGAGGCTCTGCTTTCGCTTGTCCGTCTTGGACTCGGTGGGGCGCGGCGGCTGGTCGGTCATCGCGATAACGTATGCCAGCCGGAGGCCGATTCGGCAAGCCTGACGGCGCCCGCGCGCCCGCGACGGCGCGCTTGCGCGAGCCCAGCAACGGGGCTCTAGTAGTTTCGGTGAAGTTTCTGCGCCTCAAGACGGTCCGCGCGAAGCTCACCATGCTGGTCGCGCTCTCGGTCGGGATGATGCTCGCGATTCTCCCGGTCCTGTCGTGGCTCCTTCACCGCCAGCTCATCGACGAGGTCGACGACCGCGTGACGGAGGCCGAGAAGTCCTTCCGCGAGGAGCTGAAGGACGACCTGTCCGATCTGGGCCTCGCCGCCAAGATCCTGGCCGCCGACCCGGCCACGGCTCAGGCGCTCAGCGCGAGCGACGAGAAGGAGGCGGTGGCCCTCGCGAACCTGTTCCTCGGCGCCTACCCGAACATCGATTTTCTCTTCGTCGACAAGAACGGCAAGGTCCTGGCGGACGTCGGCTGCAAGGCGCCGCTCGTAGAGGTGCGGGACATCAAGGGGCTCTCGAGCGCCGTCGCGGGCAAAGAGTACCGCGGCGTGCTCGCGCACGGCTGCGAGCGCGGCGAAGGCACGTCGCCGGCGTACGTCATCGCGATGCCCGTCAAGGGCGCCGGCGCCATCGTGGTGTGCCTGCCGCTCGACCTCGAGCTCGTCCAGAACGCGAGCATGAAGCTCGGCCTCGAGCTCGCGCTCCTCGACGGCGCGACCGGCAAGCCGATCGCGCGCACGCCGAAGTTCCCCGTCGCGAGCATCCCCGCGCGCGAGAGCAGCGAGACGACGCTCGCCGACGAGGGCGGCTCGAGCTGGGCGCTCGGTCGCTTCGCGATCGCTGGGCTCGAGACCGGCGGCGATACGCCGATCCACTTCGCCGCCGCGCTCGACGTCGCGGACATCGAGAAGATCGTCCGCCAGAACCTGCTCTTCGCCGTCCTCGTCCTCGCCATCGCCGCCGCGATCAGCGTGGCGACCGGCACGCGCCTCGCGTCGATCATGTCGCGCGCGCTCGGGCGCGTGAACGTCGCGCTGAAGAAGCTCGAGCAGCAGGAGTACGTCCACGTCGACACGCTCCGCACCGGCGACGAGCTCGAAGACTTGGCGGACGGCTTCAACACGATGGTCGACGGGCTCAAGGAGCGCGACAAGCTGAAGAGCACGTTCGGCAAGTACATGACGGCGTCGGTCATGGAGCACTTGATGAACGGCAAGGTCGCGCTCGGTGGCAAGACGCTCCAGGTGACCATCCTCTTCACCGACATCCGCAGCTTCACGACGATCAGCGAGAACATGGACGCGCAGGCGCTCGTCGGCCTCTTGAACGAGTACTTCACCGACATGGTCGGCATCGTCATGGAGGAGGAGGGGGTCGTCGACAAGTACATCGGCGACGCGATCATGGCCGTCTTCGGCGCGCCGGTGCCGAAGCCCAACGACGCGATCAACGCCGTGCGCGCCGCGGTGCGCATGCGGCACGCGCTCGCGAAGCTGAACGTGCGCCTCGGCGCGCGCGGCGTCGCGCCGCTGCGTACCGGCATCGGCATCCACACGGGCGAGGTCGTCGCCGGCAACATCGGCAGCGAAGCGCGCATGGAGTACACGGTCATCGGCGACGCCGTGAACCTCGCCTCGCGCCTCGAGTCGAGCACCAAAGAGCTCGGCGTGAGCATCCTCATCAGCGAGGACACCTACGAGCTCGTCAAGGACAAGGTCGTGGCGCAAAAGGTCCGCGAGATCACCGTCAAGGGCCGCGCGCAGCCGGTGATGACGTACGAGGTCACCGGCTTCGAGGGCGAGAAGACCCTCGAGAAGGACAGCGTCGAGCAAAAGAGCCACGCAAAGGCCGCGGAGGCTTGAACGCACCGCGGGCGGGGCCACTGCCGCCCTCATCGCCGTCGTTTCCCCGTCCGATGTGATGGCTTCGCGCGAAGCGGGCCACTAAACTTGGAGGGGTTCCCGTGACGCTTCACCTCCATCCACGCGCCATGCTCTTCGCGTGCGCCTGCGGCATCTCCGCCGCGGGCGCGGTCGCGAGCTGCGGCGCGCGGACCGGGCTCGACCTGGGCGGCGATTTGAGCCTCGACGCCAGCACGCAAGGGGACGCCGCGCTGGACGGGGACGCCGCGGTCGGGTGCACGCCAGGGACGGTGAACCTCGCGCACGCGACCCCGAGTGTCATGTTCATCCTCGATCGGTCGGGCTCGATGGGGGACCTGCTCGGGCGCACCGGCAGCGGGACGCGCTGGCAGATCCTGAGCCGCGCGCTCTCGACCGCGCTGCCGGCGGTGGACACGACGATGAACATCGGCGCGCTGCTGTTCCCAGGCGTCGGCAACACGAACCAGTGCAGCGCGCCGGGCACGGTGGATCTGGCGCCCACGCTGGGGCACGTGGGGCCGCTGCTCGCGCTGATGCGGAAGAGCCCCCCGAACGGCGGCACGCCGACCGCCGACGCCGTGGACGTCACGGCGAAGTTCCTTCTGGGCGTGCGCGCGGCCAAGGGCGCGCGCGCGATGGTCCTCGCGACCGACGGCGAGCCGAACTGCAACAGCGCGCTCGACCCGCGCACGTGCACGTGCGTCGAGTCGCGGGGAGGGGGCTGTCAGGGCCGGGCGCAGCGATGCCTCGACGACGCGCGCACGATCGACCGCATCACCTCGTACGACACCCAGGGGCTGCCGACCTACGTGATCGGCCTGCAGGACACGGGCAACGCGAGCTTCGTCTCGGTGCTCGACGCGATGGCCAAGGCCGGCGGGCGTCCGCAGCTTGGCGGGGCGCACCAATACTACTCGGCGAACTCGGAGGCGGAGCTCACCGCGGCGCTCGTCACCATCCGCGACCAGGTCGGCGCGTGCACATTCCTTACGAGCTCGGTGCCCGACGCGCGCGGCACGATCGAGGTGACGCTCAACGGCGTGGTCATTCCCTACGATCCGACGGCCACGAACGGCTGGGCGTGGACGAACGAGCCCAACGGTGAGATCGCGTTCTACGGTGCCGCGTGCGCCGCGGCGACGAGCGTTGGCACCCGGGCTCTCGACGCCATCATCACATGCGGAGACGCCGGCGCGTCCGGCCGCGGGGGCGCGTCGCCCGACGCCGCGCCGCGCGACGCCTTCGCGGACTGAGCCTCAAAGCCCCGCGGTCACGCCCAGTCGCGGGCGCTCCGCGCCGGCACCTTGCTCATCGCGAGCTCGCTCATCGCGGTGATCGTGAGGCTCGGGTTGACGCCGAGGTTCGCGGGGATGACGGAGCCGTCGACGACGTAAAAGTCGTCGTACCCGAACACCTTGCTCTCCTCGTCGACGACGCCGTCGTCCGCGTCTTTGCCGATCGGGCAGCCGCCGAGCACGTGCGCCGTCGCCGCGCGGTTGGTCAGCACCTCGATGAGGCCGCTCTCGGCGACGCCGTCCATCTCGGTCGCCATCTTCTTGGCGATCTCGTTGGCGAGGGGGATGAACACCGGGATCTTGGGGCCGTCACCGCGATCGCTGTCGAGCTTCTTCGAGAACGGCCAGTACCACCTTCGCCGCATCACGTAGCGCATGTGGTTGTCGACCGGCTGCATGACGAGGAGGATCGCGGCGCGCTTGGCCCAGCCGAAGGGGATCGACACGCGCAAGAAATCGATGGGGTGGCGCAGCGCCGTGCCGATCCACCGGAGCCAGCGCGGCATGCCGGGACCGTCACCGGTGAGGATCGTCGCGAGCATCGCCATCGAGTCGCTCCCCGCGGGGTAGCGGACGATCTCGATGTGCGTCTTGTCGTCGACCATCGCGCCGCTCGTGATGGCGATGCCCTTGGAGTAATCGACGTCGCCGCGCCGCGAGCGCACGGCGAGGAGCGCCTCGCTGTTGGTGCGCAGGTACGTGCCGAGCTGCGGCGAGAGGCGCGGGAGCGAGCCATTTTCGCGGCATTTCATCAAGAGCTCGACGGTCCCGTACGAGCCGGCGGAGAGGACGACCCCGCGCGCGCGGAGCGTCCGCTGCGTGCGAAAGAACCCTACGGACTTTTCGATCGTGAGCTCGTAGCCGCCGCCGTCCTCCTTCGCGACGGGCTTGATGTCGACGACGCGCGACTCCGGCTCGACCTGCGCGCCGCCCTTCTCTGCAAAGTACAAGTAGTTCCGGTCGAGCGTGTTCTTCGCGCCGACGCGGCAGCCGACCATGCAGCCGCCGCAGAGCGTGCAGCCTGTCCGCTCCGGCCCCTCGCCGCCGAAGAAGGGATCGGGCTCGGTCTTGCCGGGCGCGCCGAAGTAGACGCCGACCGTGTGCTTGTGGAACGTGTCGCCGCGGCCCATGTCGTCCACGATCTTCTTGAGGAGGCGGTCGGTCTCGACGAGGACCTGGCTCTCGACGGCGCCGAGCATCCTCTTCGCCGTCACGTAGTGCGGCGCGAGCGCGGTCTTCCAGTCGAAGCCGATCCAGCGGGCGTCGGCGAAGGCCTCGGCGGGCGGCTCGATGAGCGTGTTGGCGTAGACGAGGCTTCCGCCGCCGACCCCCGCGCCGTGCAGGAAGAAGGCGTCCTTCACCATCGTCATCTGGAGGATGCCGTACATGCCGAGGCTCGGACGCCAGAAGTAGCGGCGGAGGTCCCACGTCGACTCGGCGAAGTCCTCCTTGTTCCAGCGCTTGCCCATCTCGAGGACGCGCACGGCGTAGCCCTTCTCCGTGAGGCGCATCGCGGAGACGCTGCCCCCGAAGCCCGAGCCGACGATCGCGAAGTCGCAGTCGAACCCCCTGGGCATCTGGGGGAGGCTACCACTCGGTCGTGCCGCGCGCTGCTGTGGCGGGCGTCTCGGTCTTTCTGGACGCTCTTCAAAAGCGGGCCGAATGAACGCGGTAGCCCCTGCTGGATTCGAACCAGCGACCTTGTCCTTAGAAGGGACCTGCTCTATCCAGCTGAGCTAAGGGGCCAGGCGCCGTTGGCATAGCATTTCGCGACTCGGACGGGGCGGCGGATGATGGCGCAAGTTGCGCGAGGCGCTGCGCAATTCGCGCAGAGGCCCGGCCACCCGCGACCCGAACCCCAGGATGCCCTCGGTCGCGAATTTTCGGAACCGCCGACTTTCGCGCGCTTGCCGAAGTCTCTGGGCCGGCCCGCGCGTTGCATTATTCTGGCG
>JAYVXL010000946.1:0-2956 GCA_043785185.1 Myxococcales bacterium | reverse complement strand
GGGATCGTACGCGCGCTCGGCGTCGGGATCGTGCTCGCGCTCGGCGTCGGGGCCGCGCTCGTTGGGGCCGCGGTCGCCGTCGTCGGCGGCCCGGGGCTCGGCTTGCTGCACGCCGCGACGAGCGCGGCGAGCGCGGCGAACGCAACCGGGCGAACGTTCATCGCCCGTGGCGCGCGCTCGGGAGCAGCTCTTCGCCGGCGTCCGCCGGCGCGGCGCCGGGTGCGGACGCCGCGACGCGGACCCCGGGGGCGCCCACGTCCGCGTCCACGCGCACGCCGTGCCCCTGCCACGCGCCGAGCACACGCGGGAAGCGGTAGTAGAGCCCGCCGGCGTCGTCGATCTCGAGCGACACCTGCTCGGGCGTCGTCTTGGCGAGCTCGGTGAGGAGCGCGTCGGCCTCGCCCACGGGGATCGCGAGGGCCTGCGCCGCGTCGGCCGCCGTGAGCATCCCGCTGCGCGCCTGCGCGAGCGCGAGGAGGGCGGCGGTGCGGGTGCCCTTCTCCTGGCCGGTGCCGCGCTGGTGAAGGGTCCGCCCGCCGCGCAGGAGGAGCGTGCCGAGCACGAGCGCCGCGAGCGCGACCGGGGCGCCGATGGCATAGCCGAGGTAGCCCCCCTCGACGACCCACTGAAGCAGGGCCGTCACGACGAGGGCCACCGAGAGCCCCACCGTAAGCACCGTCCAGCCGAACGCCCGCGCGACGGCGCCGCCGAGCTTCGAGCCCTTCCCCGCGTGCGTCACCGACGTCCCCATGAGCGGGACGCGCGGCGCGCCGCACGCCGCGCACGTCGCGGCCATCCCTCGATAGACGATGGGGGCGCTTTGCCGGCAGCGGGGACACATGTTCCCTCCAACTTGGCCACGTCCTGCGCCGCGTCAAGGCGAACGCCGAGCGGAAGCCCACGCGCGCCACGAAATCGGCGCCCGCCGCGGCGCGGCGCGGTACTCTTGCGGCATGGCGACCGACTCGTATTTGGTCCTGTCCGCCCTCGGCCCCGATCGCCCCGGCCTCGTCGCCGAGGTCACCGCGTTCCTCACCGAGCGCGGCGGCAACATCGAAGACAGCCGCATGGCCGTCTTCGGCGCGGAGTTCGGGATCTTCACGCTCGTCAGCGGCACGGCCGACGAGGTCGCGCGCGTCGCGGCGGATTCGCGGGCGCTCGAGGTCAAGACGGGCCTGACGGTCATGACCCGGCCGACGAAGAGCCCGAGCGAGCACCGGCGCGCGCCGACCGTGCCGTGCCTCGTCGTCGCCGAGGCGCTCGATCACGAGGGCTTCGTCCGCGCGGTCTCGACGGCGCTGCATCAGGTCGGCGTCAACATCGTCTCGCTCGAGACGCTCGCGTACAACGCGCCGGTCACCGGCTCGCCGCTCTTCCGGCTCGAAGCGCATATCGACGTGCCGCGCGAGGTCTCGCTCGCCAAAGTGCGCGAGGCGATGGCCGGCGTGGCCGAGCGCCAGAACATCGACATCGACGTCAAATCGCTCGTCGGCCGGGGCTGAAGCTGGCGGGGAAAACGGCCACAACGCGCGCCTCCGTCGATTTCTCAGATCCTTCCCTCGCGCGGCGCGTCTCCACGGGACCGCGGAGGTCCCGTCCATGAAGCTCGTCACCCCCTTTCTCGTCGCCGCGACCCTGCTCGGCACCACCTCCGTCAGCCACCCGGCCGGCGCGTGCGGCCCCGAGCGGGTCGACGACATGGACTTCGCCGTCCCGCCGCCCGCGGACCGCGTGACGCAGCTCTTGCAGGAGGCGGCGCGCTTGGACGCGCGCGCCCGCGACCTCGACGGCAACGCTGGGGCGCTCGAGCGCGGCGCCGAGACCCTCGCCCTTCGGGCGCGCGAGCTCCGCAACCTCGCGCTCGGGCAAGGCGACTTCGACCGCGCCCGCCTCGTCGCGCAGGCCAACCAGCTCTCCGCCCAAGCCGCCCTACGCCGCGCGTCGGCGCAGGAGAGCCGGGCCGAGGCCGAGCAGCTCCGCTTGAGCGCGCGGGAGACGCGCCAGCGCGCGGCGCGCCTCGCCGGCGGCGGGATGCGCCCGCGCCCGTGGCGCGGCGGCGTGGCGCAGACGATCTGAACGCAGAACGCGGAGCGGAATGGGCGCGCGCGCGCGAAGCGCTCGCCGCGCCTCTCGCGGTCGCCATTGGCTCGCCGCCTCTCGACGAGTCGATGTATGCTCCGACACGTGCGCGACCCGACTCATTGCCCCCGCCCGCCGCGGGGCACAACGGCCCTGTCGCGGGCGTTCGCCCGCGTCGCCGCGGTGTCCGCCATGGCGTGCTGCGCGGTCCCGGTCGCGATGCCGGGCGTCGCGCACGCCGAGCCGAGCGCGTCGGACAAGGAGACGGCCCGTCGCCTGATGGCCGAGGCGCGCGACAAGCGCAGCGCGAACGATTTCAAGGGCGCGCTCGCGGCGTTCCAAGCCGCCGACGCGCTCATGAAGGTGCCGACGACCGGGATCGAGGTCGCCCGCACGCAGGTCGCCCTCGCGATGCTCGTCGAAGCGCGCGACACGGCCCTCCGCATCGCCCGCGCGCAGCCCGAAGGCGAAGAGCCCCCGCCGTTCACGCGCGCGCGCGAGGAGGCGCGGCTGCTCTCCGACGATCTCGTCAAGCGCATCCCGACGCTGACGCTCCAGGTCACCGGCGCTGCGTTGGTCGACGTCAGCAGCGTCCTCGTCGACGGCGCGACCGTGCCGCCCGCGTCGCTCGGAATGCCGCGCACGGTGAACCCCGGCCACCACACGGTGAGCGCGGCGGCGAACGGCAAGCAGGCGAAGGGTGAGGTGGACGTCGCCGAGGGCCAGCATCAGGACGTGAAGCTGGACCTCGCGGGCGGCAGGCCGTCCGGTCCGCCGCCGGCGGGCGCCGAGACCGGCGACGCGGCGTCCGGCGGCATCGGCAAACCCTTGTTCATCGGCGGCGTCGTGGTCGCCGGCGCGGGCCTCGTCCTCGGGA